>CAZQXA010000056.1:0-7700 GCA_964597155.1 uncultured Dehalococcoidales bacterium | reverse complement strand
GGTTGTCCTTCTTCCCACCCAGCCCGCCCTAGAGGGGCGAAGCCTCTCTTAGACTCCCTTTCCCCCTCCCCCTATTTTGGTGGAGAGTTTTAGAGGCGAAGCCTATGAGGGTGGGAGGGTGGGAAAGAAGACTTCCTTTATTTACACCTCTTTGAACTCACCCTCTACCGTGCCTTCTTCTTCTCCTCCCTTTTCCGGAGGCGGTGGAGTCTCACCGGGGGGTGGTTGCTCTTTATAAATGGCGGCGCCAATCTTCTGCATCGCCTCGTTAAGCTCCTGCGTTGCCTTGCGGATGGCTTCAGTATCGGTGCCCTGCAGGGCGTCCTTTACCGCTTTAATCTTGCCTTCCACCTCTTGATTTAGGTCGGCGGGTATCTTTTCCTTCTGCTCCCGCAGGGTCTTTTCCGCGGTGTAGGCCAGGGTATCGGCCAGGTTGCGGGCTTCTATTTCCTGGCGGTGCTTGGTATCCTCGGCGGCGTGCATCTCGGCGTCCTTCCGCATCTTTTCCACCTCTTCCTTGGCCAGTCCCGAAGAGGCGGTGATGGTTATTTTCTGCTCCTTGCCGGTGCCCTTATCGTGAGCCTTGACATTGAGGATGCCGTTGGCGTCGATGTCAAAGCTGACCTCAATCTGGGGCAAACCCCGTGGTGCCGGCAGGATGCCGTCAAGCATAAACCTTCCCAGTGTCCGGTTATCGGCGGCCATGGGTCTCTCCCCCTGCAGGACATGGATCTCAACGCTGGGCTGGTTGTCAGCCGCCGTGCTGAAAATCTGGCTCTTGGCGGTGGGGATGGTGGTGTTGCGGGTGATGAGGGGGGTAGCCACTCCGCCCAGGGTCTCGATACCCAGCGTTAATGGGGTAACATCGAGCAATAAAACATCCTTGACCTCACCTTTGAGCACGCCGGCCTGGATGGCGGCACCGACGGCGACCACTTCATCGGGGTTAACTCCCTTGTGGGGTTCCCTGGCGAAAAATTGCTTCACCTTATTCTGCACCAGGGGCATTCTGGTCTGCCCGCCGACCAAGACCACCTCGTCTATCTGGGCGGCTGTCTTGCCGGCGTCGGCCATTGCCTGTTTGCAGGGCTCGATGCTCTTTTCCACCAGGTCGCCGACCAGCTGTTCCAGCTTGGCGCGGGTAAGGGTGATGTTGAGGTGCTTGGGACCGCTGGCGTCGGCGGTAATAAAGGGCAGGTTGACCTCGGTCTGCTGCACGGTGGAAAGCTCGCTCTTGGCCTTCTCAGCGGCTTCCTTTAATCTCTGCAAAGCCATCTTGTCCTGTCTAAGGTCAATTCCCTGGTCTTTTTTAAACTCATCGCAAAGCCAGTCCATAACCCTCTGGTCGAAGTCATCGCCTCCCAGGTGGGTATCGCCGTTGGTCGACTTGACCTGGAAGGTGCCCTCTCCCAGCTCCAGGATGGATATGTCAAAGGTGCCGCCGCCGAGGTCATAGACGGCGATGGTCTCCTCCTTCTTCTTATCCAGCCCGTAGGCTAGAGAGGCGGCGGTGGGCTCGTTGATTATGCGCAGGACCTCCAGCCCGGCTATCTTACCGGCGTCCTTGGTCGCCTGCCGCTGGGAGTCGTTGAAGTAGGCGGGCACGGTGATTACCGCCTCGGTAACCTTCTGCCCCAGGTAAGCCTCGGCATCGGCTTTAAGCTTTTGCAGAATCATGGCCGAGATTTCCGGGGGGCTGTATTCCTTATCGCCCATCTTCACCCAGGCGTCGCCGTTGGCTGCCTTGGTTATCTTGAAGGGCAGTAGTTTTCGGTCATACTCCACGGTAGGCTCATTGTACTTGCGCCCCATCAGCCGCTTGATGCTGAAGATGGTGTTATCGGGGTTGGTGATAGCCTGGCGCTTGGCCACCTGCCCCACCAGCCGCTCCCCGTTCTTGCTTATGGCCACTACTGAAGGGGTGATGCGCCCGCCCTCGGCATTGGCGATAACCTTGGGCTCTCCCGCCTCCATCACGGCTACGGCCGAAAAGGTGGTGCCTAAATCAATACCTATAACCTTTCCCATTTTTTAATCCTCCTCTCCGTTGCCCACTACTACCATAGTGGGACGAATTACTCTATTGTCTATTCGGTATCCCTTCTGTACCTCTTCAATAACTATCCCCTCTTTGCCCTTATCCTGTCTTACCGCCTCGTGGAGCTGGGGGTCGAAGGGTTCGCCCAGCGCCTTAATCGGGGACAGCCCCTGTGCCTCCAGAGTCGCCCAAAGCTTGTTTTCAATGAGCTTTATGCCGTCCACCCAGCTGAGCTTAGACAGATGAGGCGGAAGGGAGGCGAGGGCTCGCTCCAGGTCATCGAGGATAGGCAGCAGGTTGAGCACAAGTATGATGTTGGCCAGCTTGGTAACTTCCTCCCTTTCCTGCTCGCTGCGCCGTTTGTAGTTTATAAAATCGGCCTGGGCTCTCTGCCACCCCGCCAGGTTGGCTTCGGCTTTTGCCCTGGCTTCGGCTAGAGCCTGCTTCAAGCTCTCTATATCCTCTGTCGGGGCGGCCTCCGCCTCTACCTCACCGGTCGGGGTTTCTTTTATTTCGTTGTTCTGCTCTTCAGGCTCTCGAGGTATCATAATCTAACTCCTTGCTCCGTATAGCTCGGCTACCATCTGGCTTAAGACCGAGGATAGGTAGCCTACGGTGGAGATGGTCCGGCCGTAGGGCATGCGGGTGGGACCGACCACACTCAGAATGCCGGCGGCTTCTTCGGGCAGACCATAGCGGCTGATTACCACGCTGTAATCCTGGATAGCCTCTGTCTTATTCTCCTTGCCGATGATTACCTGCACCTCGCTGCTGGCGAACTCCTCGGGGGTGATGGTCTGCAGAAGGTTGCGGCCATCGACCAGTTCTATCAAGATTTGCCCGCGCTGACCCTGGCGGAATTCGGGCTGGCTCAGAGTGAAGTGCAACCCGTCCAGGCTGATGTGCTCATACTCCTGCTCATCTTCGGCTTTCATTATCTTGAGCAGGCAGTCGGTTACCTGTTTTTCGGCAGGAGAAAGCTTTAGCTTCTTGGCCGAGATTTTTGCTGCGGAGAGTCCGGAATAGGCCGAGCTTAGTTTGTTGGCTATGGTGGTTAACTCCGGCTGGGGTACAGCCTGGTCGAAGGTTATCAGCTGTTGCCTCAGCCTGGCGCCGTGAAGGACAAGGACAACCAGTGTCAGCGAGTCGCTGAGGGCAACTAGCTCCAGGTGCTTGAACTGGCAGTTTGCCGGCTTGGGCATGGTAACCACAGCCACATTCTGCACCAGCTGGGCGGTGAGTGTTGCCGCCAGGTTCAGCCATTCCTCCAGCTCCCTTTCCACCTGGTGGAACTGGTGGCTAATTAAGAGCTGCTCGGCTAGAGGGAGCTCGATGTCACTCAGGGTCTCCACATAGTAGCGGTAGCCCTTGTCTGAGGGGATGCTGCCGGCTGAGGGGTGGGGGCGGATAATGTAGCCTTCTTGCTCCAGGCGTGCCATCTCGTTGCGGATGGTGGCTGGACTTACCGCCAGCTCATAGTCGTTAATGATGCTCTGCGAGGGCACCGGTATCGCCCGGGCAATGTATTGCCCAACTATGGATTTTAGTATCGTCTCGCTTCTAGCCGATAGCATTTCTGCCTCCATACCTTAAAGTTAGCAGTCTAAAGGTTAGACTGCTAATCATATTTAAATTAACATTTTTACTGCCGCTTGTCAAGAGATGGGCGGGTTAAAACCTGTTTATTTCCCCACCCCCTGGTCTTTTTCCCAACCCGCCCGCCCTCATAGGCTGCGCCTCTAAGATTCCCCTTCTTCCCCACCCCCTGGTCTTTCTTCTCACCCTGCCCGCCCTCATAGGCTTCGCTTTTTAAGATTCCCCTTCTTCCCCACCCCTTCATCTCTAAAGCCCCCAAAAGCCCATTTTAGGGCTTGCCCCATAAAATACCCTAGGATTTCTCCTTATACCCCCTAGAAATCCATCTCAGGCGCTCTAGAAGAGGTTGATGGGGAGGCGGCAGCTATGCTATATTTAGAGCCATGGATATTAGCTGGTTAGGTCATTCCTGCTTTAAGATTAAGGGTAGCCACGCCACCGTTATTACCGACCCCTACTCACCGGAACTGGGCTACAAATTGGGCAAGAATACCGCCCGTATTGTGACCCTATCCCATCAGCACCCCGGTCATGGCTACGCCCAGGGCATTGGCGGGCAACCGAGGGTGATTAAGGGACCAGGCGAGTATGAAATCAGCGGCGTCTTAATTATAGGGGTAGCCACCTTTCATGATGAGGAGAGGGGCAAAAAGAGGGGCAAAAACACCGCCTATCTTATGGAGATAGATGATGTATCGGTGTGTCACCTTGGTGACCTGGGGCATGTGCTCACTGGCGAGCAGGTTGAGGAGATAGACAATGTGGATGTGCTCTTGCTGCCGGTGGGCGGGGTATCAACGATTAATGCCGCTAAAGCCGCCGAGGTGGTGAGACTGCTTGAGCCCAAGGTGGTGATTCCGATGCACTATAAGACGCCGGCGCTAAAAAAAGAGCTGGAGCCGGTGGATAAATTCCTCAAAGAAATCGGGGCTAAAGAACTTGCTCCCCTGCCCAAGCTCTCCATCACCAAGTCAAACCTGCCGCCCAGCACCCAGGTCTTTTTATTAGACTATCCCCACTAATTTTTCGTTAAAGCCTCGATACCTTTATCACCAGTATTATCATGATAATAAGCATGACCATCATCACCAGCATAAAGACCAGGAAGATGGCGCCGCCCATGGACATTATCCCTTCTAACCAATTAGGGTCGGAGGACTGGGGTGGTGGGGATGGCGTTGAGATGGGGCTTGAGGCTAGTGATGACGCTGGCTCGGTGGTGAAGGCACTAACCGCACTCCAGGCACTGTAGGTGTCGCCGTTAACCGCTCTCACCCGCCAGTAGTAGGTGGTATCGTAGTTGAGGTTTATATTGCACTGCCAGGCGTTGCTGGGCAGGGCATAGTCATCGGTCTTGAGGATGGTGGGATTGTCAAAGGCGGCCCTGGTGGAGACCACCAGCCCATAGCTGCTGGCGCCAGCGATGGCGCTCCACTGAAATATCGGGCTTGCCGATACCCCGATGGCACCGGCGGCGGGGCTTTCCAGGGTGGGGGCGGTAGCCTCAGCACCCAGGCTGGTAGTAAATGACCACTTCTCCGACCAGGGGCTTAATACCGGTGCCATAGCTCTCACCCGCCAGTAGTAGGTGGTGGCTGGGTCAAGGTCCGGCAGGCGGGCTGAGCTGGCTTGGGTGGTGCCCTCAAAGTCACCGGGGACGCTTGAGAAGTCGGTGTCATAGTTAAGTTGCCATTCATACTCGTTGGCGCCGCTTAGTGCCTCCCAGTCGAGGCTGATGTTGCTTACCATGTCATTGATGAGTAGGCCCACCCCCGGCGCCTCATCGGAGGGTGAGGTGAGGACAACGGGCTGGGCCAGGCCATCATAGTAGCTCAAAAGCCTAATATGGGTGGAATCAATTGACCACAGCTGGTTCCGGGCTAACCACAGCCCCTGAAGGGTTGCCCCGCTAGCCAGCCCCCTGGTCACGGTTTCAAAGGTCGGTCCCAGGGGGAAGCCCGGGTTGAGGCAGCGCTCCATGCCGCCATCGGCCTGGGAGTTGGCGGCATAAAGCGTCCCCTCGGCGGAGACTATCAGCTGGCTAATCTCGCCATCGGCGAGGCTATCAATTTCCTCCCAGTCATCACTCTTACCAATGATAAAGCGGTAGATAGCGCTTGAGTCCCCTGCCGTTGTTTTATGGCAATGGCTGGCGGCGTAGACAGTATTGTTATTACTGAATCCGGGGTCAAAGGCAACTGTTATGTTGTTAGCGTCGCTGCCAGCGATTAACTCCGGTAGCGGCTCCCCCAGGGCTTCAAAAGAGGCGCCGTTATCTTCCGACCAGTAGACCCGGCCGTTCCTGTTGCTCACCAGGATAGTCCCATCGCTGTTATAGTTGGGGGAGAGGGCTATGGAGTTTAGCTTGTGGCTGCCAGCCATGGCCACCTGGGGGTAGGTCAGGCCGCTATTAGCGGTGCGGTAGACCAATCCGTTACTACCGTCATAGCCAGCAATAAACAGGCTGTTAACATCAACCACTGCCCAGGCGTCTATGGGGAAGGGGGCTATTCGGCAGGTGAAATTTTGCCCGTTATCGGTTGACTTCCATATTGCCGGATGACCGTTGCTTGAGCCAGCGATGAAGACTACCTGATTACTGCCATCATATTGAGGGGGGAGGGCAACTCGTTCTAATTCATCCACACCAGGCAGGGTGCTGCTATAGACTCTTTCCCACTGGCCATTGAGGCTGCGCCAGAGGCTGTGCTGGATACCACCAGCGGTGAGCATAAACAGGGTGTTATCCTGGCTATAAGAGGGGGACGGAGCCAGGTCAACAATATCGCTGATTTCAGTATCAATCAGGCTTAGCTGGTTCCAGGTAACGCCGCCGTCCCGGCTTATGGAGAAGGCGCTCTCACCGCCGCTGGTGGCGGCGTAGGCAGTGCCGCTATAAGCAAAATCCAGAGCCAGGACCACATAGGTTTGGCCATCGCCCGATGGTACTTTTTGGCTTAAGTTCCAGCCCGCACCACTGGTGCTTTGATACCATACCTCACCGCTTGTTCCCCCGGCCAGTAAGTGGATATAGCCAACTTCACCAGCCAGGCCAAGGCTGATGATATCGGCATCCAGACCAAGGTCAAGGACAGCCCCTTCGTTTACCTGGTAGACGTCACCACCACTGCCGGCAGCACTGACGCCGACAAAAAGCTCATAAATTTCATCAAAGTAGGCAGGGAAGCAAATCCTGGAGGCGGCGGTAACGGCAAAGTTGCTGGTATTATTCTCAAGTAGCTCAAAGCGCTTAGGCCAGTCGCCGATGGCGCCATAACCGCTGATAATATAGGTGTGAGTTTCGTCAGTGACCAAGGCTATTATTTGGGGAGCCTGGTCAAAGTCGGGTGAGCCGGCTATAGAGTAGACATCATAGTCCCCGGCCATTAAATTGGTCCACCGGGCCCCAAAATAAGCCTCCGCCAGGTAGTAGGCGCTGCCGAATTGACCGTCATCGGCGTCAGCCGTGCCGATGAATATGATGGCCTCACCGCTGCTGTTATAGCTGACATCAAGGCAGGTAATCGCTTCGTTGGCATCGAGGGCGGAGGAAATGTCATCGCCTATTCTATAAAAAACTTTGCCGCCGTCACTAGATTTATAAATATGGCTGCCATCGGTCAGGTAGATGGTTTTGGCATCAAGGCGGGAGCAGGCAATATCAACTATGGCTCCCCCATCATAGCCGGTCTCAGACCAGGTGCCTCCGCCATCGGCAGACTTCATCAGGTGATGGCTTGCACCCTCCATATAGGCATAAAGGGTGCCATCAAAGCTTAAGCTCAAGTGCTGGATATCCGAGCCTGAAGCCAGCACCCACCCGCCGGGCTCGCCCTCGGTGGGGATGCTGACTTTAGACCATTCTCCGGCCTCTGGCTCGGCGGAGGCGGTGAGGGTTAAGCCGAGCAGTCCCGCCATCAGGAGCGGTCCCAGGGCCAGTTTTGACTTTGCCATTGGCCAACCCTGCCTTTGCCATATGGCGAATTGGGGACTATATTTTAGTCTCATTTTAGGGGGAAGTCAATAGGGTAACCGGGGAAAAGGGGAACCCCCCTTCCAACGAAGG
>CAZQXA010000055.1:0-7733 GCA_964597155.1 uncultured Dehalococcoidales bacterium | reverse complement strand
TGTCGGTACTGACTACTGCCTTTTCATCGTCTCCCGTTTCCGGGAAGAGCTTAAGAAGAAAGAGCGGATTGAAGCCCAGAGTTACACCATGGGGCGTATCGGCCCGGTGATAGCTGCCAGCGCCCTGACCGTGATTGTTGCCTTCCTGGCGCTGGGCATCTCGCGTTTTGGCATGACCAGGACTACCGGCTACGCCTTGGCGATTGGTGTTGCCATCACCCTGCTGGCTGGTTTGACTCTGGTTCCAGCCCTGATGTCGCTCTTCGGCAAATACCTCTTCTGGCCAGCCAGGACCCCTCGCACTCGCCGCAAAGGTGGCTTTGGCTGGGGCAAAATCGGCGACTGGGTAAGCCGTCACCCCCTTTGGGTGGCTGTGCCCATTGTTGTCATACTCCTAATACCATATTCGGCATTACCTCACCTGGACAGGTCGGCCGACATCATCAATCAGATGTCTAAGGACTCCGAGTCGGTGCAAGGCTACAAGCTGATGAAGGAACACTTCCCCATGGGCGAACTATCACCGACATATCTCCTCATAGAGTCTCCCCAGGCAAACATCACCGACCCCAGTTCGCTACAGGCAATAGAAGAGATAGCTCTGGAACTATCAACGGTTGAAGGTGTTGCCCGCGTAGACTACTATTCAGCTCCTTCAAGCCAACTATCGATGCTTTCGGCGCAGGCTCGAAGCCTTGGTGACTTGCTTGGTACCGGCAGCGGCCTTGACCAGCTTGCCGCACTACAGGAATACGGCCAGTTACTGCAAAATCTGGCGTTACAGTACCCCGGCATTACACAGAGCCAGAACTTCCAGCAAGCCGGGGCAAATCTGACCCAGATTTCAGTCCTTGCCGGCCAAATCTACACCACTCCTCCCCAAGACCTGCCCGCCCTGCTAGCCCAGCTGCAAGAGCCCACCTATAACCTGGCTGACAATCTGGAAGCGTTGGCTGGTGAATTCGAGCTTTCAGTTGACACCCCATTTACTGATTACCTGCTTGTCACCTATTTTTCCACCGATAACACAATCGCCAGAATCAATTTTGTCCTCTCAACTGACCCCTACGCATCAGAGACCGTGGACACGATTGCCCGCCTCAGGGAAGCGGCTGACGAAAGCATTAGTATCTCCGCTCTGGTGGGAAGTGCTAACTACATCGGCGGCGAGGGCGCAATACAGGCTGACATTATGTTCACCAATGATGCCGACTTCGGTCGTGTCACCGGGCTGGCTACTGTCGCCATACTCATCGTGATAATCATTTTGCTTCGCAGCCTGCTGGCACCTCTCTATATGGTGCTAACTGTGCTCCTCAACTATGGTGCCACACTGGGTATTGCCACATGGCTCTTCCTTGATGTACTGAATTACAACAGCATGATTTACATGTTACCCATATTCATCTTTGTTATCCTGGTTGCTCTGGGAGCTGATTATAATATCTTCCTTGTCTCGCGTATTCGGGAAGAAGTGCAAAAGAGGCCAGTAAGGGAAGCCGTGAGTCATGCTGTAGCCAATACCGGTGGCGTAATAACAGCCTGCGGTATTATACTGGCTGGTACCTTCGCCACTCTGACGACGGCACCTCTGCCGGTGGTGCTCCAGATTGGAGCGGCGATTGCTGCTGGCATACTCGTTGACACCTTCCTTGTCCGAGCGCTCCTGGTGCCGGCACTGGCCGTCCTCGTCGGAAGGTGGAGCTGGTGGCCATCTCGTTTATTCCGGAGCCTGGTCAAATAGTAGCCGCACTTCACTAGCTGTCAACGCTGGTCGAGGGCGGCTCTTAAGTCCTTTATGAAGCTAGCCACCGGCGCGGTGAAGTCGGGGGCCTCCATAAGCTGAATTAGGCGGCTGCCCACAATCACGCCATCGGCAATACGGGCTATCTGCCCTGCCTGCTCCGGGGTGGATATGCCGAAGCCGACGCAAAGGGGCTGGGTGGCTATCTTCCTCACCCTGCCGACAAAGGCCTCCAAGTCTGTAGGCAGTCTGTCCCTGGCGCCGGTAACCCCGGTTACTGAGACCAGGTAGATAAACCCCCGTGACCTCTCGGCGACCAGTTTGATGCGCCCCTCGGTGCTGGTCGGGGCTAAGAGGTAGATAAGGTCAAGCCCCTGTTTCTGGCTGGTAGCTTCCAGTTCCGCCCCTTCCTCCGGGGGCAGGTCGGGGATGATTAAGCCGGAGATGCCAGCCTTGGCGCCGGCGGCGCAAAACTCCTCAAGCCCGTAAAAAAACAGCGGGTTAAAATAGCTCATGAATACCAGCGGTATAGCCACCTTGTCCCTTAACTGCCCGGCTAGCTCAAGGCAGAGGCGAGGAGTAACCCCTTGCTGCAGGGCGTGAAAGCTGGACTTTTGTATGGTGACCCCATCAGCCAGGGGGTCGGAGAAGGGTATTCCCAGCTCCACGATGTCAGCGCCGTTTTGGGCCAGGAGGGGGACTACCTTGAGGGTGGCTTCAATAGTGGGGTAACCTACGGTGACGTAGGCTATGAGGGCTTTGTGGCCGGGACGCTCGAAGACAGTGGAAATGCCGCTCATAGCTTTACCCCCAGCGCTTGGGCGACGATGTCCATGTCCTTATCGCCGCGCCCGGAGAGGTTGACCACGATTATTTTTTCTCTCCCCAGGGAGCCGGCTATCTTGGCGGCATGGAATATGGCGTGGGCTGGTTCCAGAGCCGGGGTGATGCCCTCGGTCTTGCAGAGCAGTTGGAAGCCGCTAAGGGCTTCCTCATCGGTTACGGCCACATAGCTAGCCCGCCCGCTGTCTTTAAGATAGCTGTGCTCGGGGCCGACGCCGGGGTAGTCCAGCCCGGCCGAGATGCTGTGCGTTTCTCTAATCTGCCCGCCCTTGTCCTGGAGAACATAGGACTTGGTTCCGTGGAGCACGCCCACTGTTCCCGCCACTAGTGAGGCAGCGTGCTGGCCGCTTTTGATTCCCCTCCCTGCCGCCTCCACCCCGATAAGCTTGACCTCCTTGTCGTCTAAAAAGGGATAGAAGATGCCAATGGCGTTGCTGCCGCCGCCGACGCAGGCGATGATATAGTCGGGGAGGCGGTTGCTCTGTGCCAGAATCTGCTCTTTTGTCTCTCTGCCGATTACCGACTGGAAGTCCCTTACCATCATGGGATAGGGGTAGGGCCCGACTGCCGAGCCCAAGAGGTAATAGGTATTGGGGTTGGTCACCCAGTCCCTTATCGCCTCGTTGATGGCGTCCTTGAGGGTGCGGCTGCCGCTGGAGACCGGCCTGACTTCAGCCCCCATCAGCTTCATGCGGAAGACATTGAGCGACTGGCGGCGCACATCTTCTTCGCCCATGTAGACGATGCACTCCAGCCCCAGCTTGGCGCAGACCGCTGCCGCCGCCACTCCGTGCTGCCCGGCACCGGTCTCGGCGATTATTCGGTGCTTGCCCATCCTGCGGGCAAGCAGCCCCTGCCCCAGGGCGTTGTTAATCTTATGGGCGCCGGTGTGGGCCAGGTCTTCCCTTTTGAGGAAAATCCGGGCACCCCGGCAATTTTCGGTAAGCCTTTCGGCAAAGTAGAGGGGCGTTGGTCTCCCCGAATAGTCTCGGGACAGTGAATTAAACTCCTTCCAGAAGCCGTTATCAGCCTTTGCTTCTTGGTAGGCGGCGACAAGCTCATCCAGCACCGGCATCAGGGTCTCGGGGACAAAGCGCCCCCCGTAGTCGCCAAAATAGCCTCTTTCATCAGGTAGCGTCATCGGCTTTTCTCCTGTGAGGAGATATAAAACTCGAAATTACGTTTCATCTCGGAAATATGGTCGCCGCCGAACTTCTCTATCATTGCCTGCCCCAGGGTAAAAGCCAGCATTGCCTCTGAGATAACCCCGGCTCTGGGGACGGCGCAGATATCCGACCTCTCCACGATGGCTGACGCTGGCTTGCCGGTGGCGATGTCTACCGTCTCTTTGGGCGCGCCTAGGCTAGAGAGCGGTTTATGGTAGACGCGGCAGACAATGTCCTGGCCGTTGCTCATGCCGCCTTCTATCCCGCCCATATTATTGCTCTGGCGTATAAAACGATTATTTTTATAAGTGACTGCGTCCTGGAACTCGGAGCCTCTCAGTGCCGCCCCAATAATGGCGTTGCCTATCTCCACCGCCTTCACCGAGGGGATGCTCATCAGGGCTTGGGCGAGCCTGCCGTCAAGGCGGCGGTCGTAGTGCATAACACTCCCCAGTCCTACGGGCACGCCGCTGGCGATAACCTCAACCACCCCGCCCAGGGTATCTTTTTTGCTTTCCGCCTCTTTGATTAGCTCTTTCATTTTCTTTGATGTTTCCCGGTCAAGGCACCTTATATCGGGGTCGGTTTCAAAGACCCTGGACACCTCTTCAAAACTGTAGTCATGGCGGCCTAGCTTCACCGTGCCTATCTGGATAGTATGGCTGGCTAGCCTGATGCCGAATTCCAGGAGCAGTTTTCTAGCCACCGCTCCCCCCATAACCCTGGCTATCGTCTCTCTGGCGCTGGCTCTCTCCGAGATGTTCCTGATATCGTCCTGTCCGTACTTTATGGCGCCGGCCAGGTCGGCGTGCCCGGGGCGGGGGCGGGTTATTTTAGTCACCGGTTTTTGGCTCTCCTCAATCCTCATCTCGTCCTGCCAGTTGGTAAAGTCCCGGTTTCTGACTATCAAGGCTATCGGGCTGCCCAGCGTCCGGCCGTAGCGGACACCGGAGAAGATTTCGGCTTTGTCCTCCTCGATTAGTTCCCTCCCCCCGCGGCCAAAATCAGAATGGCGGCGTTTGAGGTCTTGGTTGATGTCCTCAACGCGGAGCCTGAGTCCGGCGGGTAAGCCTTCAATAATGGCGATGCAGGCCGGACCGTGAGATTCACCGGCGGTCAAGATGCGTAGCATTTTCCCCTCCTTTCCAAGCCTTTAGTTAGGGCGGACTCCATGGCGGCTAGTGGCGCCTGGCGCCCGGTAAAGAGCTTGAACTGGGCCGCTGCCTGATAGAGCAGCATCTTATAGCCGTAGACAATAGTACACCCCTTCTCTCTGGCTTCGGTAAGCAGTCTGGTCTCCCTGGGATTATAGACGATGTCAAAGACGGTGAGCCGTTTGTGGAGAAGCTCTTTGGGGACGATTGATTGCTCTGTTTTGGGCGACATTCCCACCGAGGTGGCATTTTTGGGCGACATTCCCACCGAGGTGGCATTGATTAAAATATCAGCCCTGGTGATAAGCCTGAGTTTCTCCAAGCCCCCCCAGTCCTCGGCATTGACCTTTTTAGCCAGCTCCCTGGCTTTGTCTTCGGTGCGGTTTAAGACCACCAGTTTAACCCCCCTACTTTTGAGCCCGGCGGCGATGGCTTGAGCGGCACCGCCACTGCCGATAAGCACCGCCTTTTTGCCGCCCAGAGCGGTCACTTCTTCTAACGCTTTCAGGGCGCCTTCGCCATCGGTATTATAGCCGGTTAAAACACCCCCGTCGTTAACGATAGTATTGACGGCGCCGATTACTTTAGCCCGGGGGTCAATCTTATCAAGATATTTTATGGCCTTTGTTTTGTGGGGCAGGGTAATGCTTGCCCCCCGGATTCCCAGCCCCCTTATGCCCTCTATCGCCTTTTTTATATCCCTGACCCGGAAGGGGATATAAACATGGTCTATGCCCAGCGCCTGATAGCCGGCATTATGGATTAAGGGGGAGAGCGAGTGCTCAATCGGGTCGCCGATAAGGCAGCATATTTTGGTTAGCGATTTTATAACCATTTCCGCCACTTCTTCCGGTGCCTTGTCTTCGGTATCAACCACCAGGTCGGCCGCTTTCTGGTAGAGCGCCTTTCGTTCTTTAAGCGTTATTTCCATATCTTCTCGCCGCGTTCGGCCCTTAACCAACAGCGGTCTCTTGTTATCATCGCCAGTGCGCTTGAGCAATGTATCGACACTGGCGGTGAGCCAGACCAGTATCCCGGTTTCTTTAAGCCTGGCTATGTTTTCGGCTCCGGTTACCACCCCGCCCCCGCTGGCGTTAACGATATTATCAAGCTCGGCGACCTCGCCGGTTACCTCCTCTTCTATCTCCCTGAATTTTGCCCAGCCATATTTTTTTACCATTTCCGGGATGTCAATTCCTGCCCTCCGGGTGATTAGCTCGTCCATCTCGACCAGCTCCATCCCCAGTCTCCGGGCCAGGATTCTAGCCACCGTTGTCTTGCCTGAACCCCTCATGCCGATAAGGACGATATTCATGGCAGTTCCTCTAGTTTTGCTCCCAAGTTTGCCAGGTCGGCGAAGAAGCGGGGGTAGGACTTGGTCACCGCCTCAGCACCGTTGATGATGGAATCACCCTCGGCGAAAAGGGCGGCAATGGCCAGGCTCATCGCCAGGCGGTGGTCGTTATGGGCACTAATTTCAGCTCCCCTTGGCTTGCCCCCATAGACTATCAAGGTGTTATGGCTGACATCGCTCTTGATGCCCATCTTAGCCAGCTCGGCAGCCGTTAGCCTGAGGCGGTCGCTCTCTTTGAACCTTAAGTGGCCGATATTGGTTATCTTCGTTTTGCCCCGGGCGTAAGCGGCTACCACCGCCACCGTGGGGACAAGGTCGGGGTAATCACCCATATCAATGCTAACACCTTTTAGCTCCTTATGGCGGGAGAGGGTCACTGCCTCTTTCTGTTCTGCCACCGAGCCTCCCATCTCGGAGAGGATGTGCAAAAGGTATCTGTCGCCCTGAGCCGAATTACTCTTCAGGTTGGTTACCGTTACCGGCTGGCCGCCGATGGCTCCGGCGGCAAAGAAATAGGCGGCTGAAGAATAGTCTCCCTCTATCCGGTATTGTCTGGCTTTATATTTCTGGCCGCCAGAGACCAGGAAATGCTTATAGCCTTTATTTACTGCCTCAACGCCGAAAGCCTGCATGGCGTCAATGGTTATATCAATATAGGGTCGGGAGCGAAGCCCCTGGGAAACCTTGATTTTTATTCCTTCCCTGGTACAGGGGGCAACCATGAGCAGGGCGCTGATATGCTGGGAGCTTACTCCTCCCCCAAGGGTAACCTCGCCGCCGCTAAAAGTTTCCCCCTGGATTTCAAGTGGCGGGTAGCCGTTATTTTCCAGAGAGCGAGCCTTAATTCCCAGGCTCCCCAGAGCTGATAGCAAGTCGCCCATGGGGCGCTGGCGCAGTTGGCTATCGCCGTCAAGGACGACTTTGGCTTGGCTTAAAGCCGCCAGCGGGGCAATCAGGCGGATGGTGCTCCCCGAGTTGCCGGCAAAAATCCTCTGTCCCTCAGCAGCCCTGATTTGACCACCGGTGCCGGTAACTATTAGCCTATTTCCGTCCTGCCTAATATCCGCCCCCAGGGAGCGGCAGGCGTCAATGGTATAGAGGGTATCGTCTGAGCGCAGCGGCTCCTCGATTATGCTTTTCCCCGCCGCCAGCGAAGCCAGTATCACCGCCCGGTGGGTATAGCTCTTGGAGGGCGGCGCTGGAACCTCCCCCCTCAGCGGTGATGGCGTTATTCTCACTTTCACTTGCCTTCTCCACCCCTGATATGCTCGACCAGGGTTTCCAGCCCCAGCAGATAGCCCTCTTTTTTCAAGCCCTTTATCTGGCGGATGGCGACATCTGAAATCACCGATATCTGGCGCCACTCCTCTCTGGTTCGGATATCGGAGAGGTGCACCTCAACCACGGGCAGCCCGGCATCAACGAGGGCGTCATGGAGGGAGTAGCCGTAGTGGGTCAGGGCGCCGGGGTTA
>CAZQXA010000054.1:0-7955 GCA_964597155.1 uncultured Dehalococcoidales bacterium | reverse complement strand
CAGACCGAGCCACATGGTATTGCGGCAAATGCCTGGCCTATTGCCCGGTTGGGCAAAAATAGCGGGAATAAAGGAGGGAAAATGAAGACAGGGAATTTAGAAAACAGAAATTACGATGTCGTCGTGATTGGCGGCGGGGCTTCCGGGTTGTCGGCCGCCCTGACCGCGGCGGAAGGGGGCACTAGGGTCGTCCTTCTTGAGAAGAGGCACCACCTGGGAGGAAGCTCCAATTTCGCTGAAGGGATGTTCGCTGTGGAGAGCGAAATGCAGCGCCCGATGTATATGAACTACTCCCGGGAGCAGGCCTTCAAGAACGTAATGACCTATAACCACTGGAAGGCCAACCCGCGCCTGGTCCGGGCTTTTATTGATGAATCTGCGGCCACTATCAGCTGGTTGCAGAACCGGGGGGTTAAATTCACCGAGCCGATAACCAATATACCGGACGGTTGGCGGACGCTGCATTGCCTGAAAGGGCCCTACGGGGCGATGGGGTCGCCCATGATAAAGACTCTAGCCGCCCGGGCTAGGGAAAAAGGCGTTGACATCAGGCTGGCAACGCCGGCAAAAAAGATTCAAAGGGAAAGAGAGCATATCACCGGCGTCATCGCCGAAAAAGAGGGAAACCATGAGCCAATCAATGCCAGGGTGGTTATTATCGCCAGTGGCGGTTATGCCAACAACAAGGAGTGGATTAAGAAATATACCGGCTATGACCTGGGGGTTAACGCGATTCCAATCCGCAACTATGAAAAGGTCGGAGACGGCATCCGCCTGGGTTGGGAAGTCGGCGCCGCCGAAGAAGGCATGGGCGTCTTGCACTTCTTCCGCGTTGGCCCCATGGGGCCGGGAGTCCGCATGCTGGGGCACGTCGAATGCGCCTGCCTCCAGCCCTCCCTCTGGGTCAACCAGCAGGGAGAACGTTTCTGCGATGAAGCCGTCGCCTTTAACGATACCTTTGTGGGCAACGCCTCTGCCCGGCTGAAGGAGGGCTATAGCTACACGATATTCGACGAGGCCGCCAGGCAGCATATGGTGGAACATGGGATTGAGCGGAGCGCCTCCAACAAAAATTTGCCCGGCACCCGGCTTACCAACTTTGATAGAGACCTGAAGAAGGCTCTAGAAAAAAAGAACCCGGATATAGCTGTTGCCGACACTATAGAAGAGCTGGCCCGGAAGATAAAGGTGAACCCGTCCGTCCTCAGGGCAACCGTTGACGAGTATAACCGCTTCTGTGAAACCGGCTGCGACGAGGTTTTTGGCAAGGAGCCGAAATACCTCCAGGCGGTGAAGAAGCCAAAGTTTTATGCGATGAAGGGCCATACCGTCTTCCTGGGGACCCTCGGCGGCATCAAGATTAACCACCGCATGGAGGTGGTTGACGAGAAGGAAAGGGTTATCCCCGGCCTCTACACCGTGGGGACGGATGCCGGCGGGCTTTATGGTGACAGTTACTGTTTCCTGCCCGCCTCGGGGACGACACTCGGCTTTGCCGTTAATTCCGGCCGGATTGCCGGTAGAAATGCCTTGAAATACATCGGTAAATAAAGGGGAGGTATTGCCCTATCCCACTAGCCGGATAATTTTGGTGGCATCATCAAGTTCTTCCAGCCGCCCGATAAGCTCTATAACCTTAGCCACCGTATCACTGGCTAATGGCTTGATTGAGACGGCGGCACACTCCCGGAACTTGGCGGCACAGTCATCAAAGGTCATCGGCCTTTCAATACTGCCCAGGCAGTGTTCCACTTCCTGTGTGTACTCCGTGCCGTCGGCCATCACTATCTTTACTCGGCCCGGACCGACCCCATGCCGACTCATCGCCGGGTCCAGTATGCCAATTACCTTTCGGGAAATCTCGAGGACATCTTCTTTTCTAATAACTTCGGCGGTGAAGTCTTCCACACTGACCCTGCCTCTCACCAGGGCGGTAGCTATTGCCCAGGGTAAACTAAACTGGGCATCGACAATATTCCGCGGGGTGCCCTTTACCTCCAGGGGAACACTTATTTCATAGGCTTGCTCGCCGCCGTAGGCGGTGATACTTTTAACCTGGTCGGGCTTGATAACGTGCTTGGATTTTAGTAAGAGCACGGCATCAATAAAAGGATGGCTAAATCCGCAGCAAGGATAGGGTTTATCGCCGATGTTAACCCCCTCAAACCTCTTACCCAGGTCTGAGGTCAGGATTTTGGCGTCATAATCTCCCCCGTGATATTGAGGAAACAGGCCGTATTCACCCTCAAGAATGTTCTTGGCACCGGTAATTCCCCTCTCCGCCATGAGGGCAGCGGTAATGCCTCCCTTGGCCGCCAGTCCCGGCCCCATCCTCTTGGTCAGCGCGCCGTCATTAACACACTGAGAATTACCGGCACACTGGTGATAGGCAATGCCGATGGCGTTAACCATTCTTTCTTGGTCAAGCCCAATTATCCTCCCCGCCATAGCGGCGGCACCCAGGTAGCCATATAGGGCGGTGGGGTGCCAGCCGGACTTTATCAGGCTAGACCCCGGCCGACTGGCCAGTCCCAGCCTGGCCAGAAAGTCGGCCCCCAGAACAAGAGCCGCGATGAACTCCTGCCCGCTTACCCCTTCCATCCGCTCGGCCACGGCAAAACAGGTAGGCACGGCCACACAGCCGATGTGCACCTGGGCCACCGGGTGACCATCATCATAGTCCAGGGCATGCATCATGGTAGCATTGACCTGGGCGGCGTTTGGCGCCGGGCACTTAATTCCATGGGCGATAACGGTGCTCTGCTCCTTACCTCCCCACTCCTTAACCATAGCCACCAGTTCCCCAACGCCCGCCTGTGACGAACCACCCAGGGATGTAGCCAGACTATCCAGGACTTCCTTCTTGGCGGCTTCTACCGCCGGGCCGGGGATATCCTCGTACCTTGTCTGGGTAAAGTTTTTCACGAAGTCAAATATTGCATCCATATAACTATCCTCAGGTAGCGGTATTTTAGATGAGACCGCCGCTAATGCCGATGGCCTCTCCGGTGATGTAGGTGGACAGGTCAGAAACCAGGAAGTAGGCCAGGTCAGCGACCTCTTCCACGGTACCGAGCCGGCCCAGCGGTATGTTGGCGCTCATCTTCTGGTAGTCCTTCTCCCTGGCCTCATCCCAGGTGATGCCCTGCGCCTTACTCATTTTAGCAAACGCTTCGTCCCTCAAATTGGTGATGACGGCGCCGGGGTTAATGGCGTTAACGTTTATCTTATGCGGCCCCAGCTCCAGAGCCAATGTTTTCACCAAGCCAATGACTCCATATTTAGAGACACTGTAAGCGGCGCTTCCGGTGACGCCATGCGTCCCCGCCATTGAGGCGATAAGCACAATCCGACCGCCCTCTCCCCGGCTAATCATGCTTTTGGCCACTGCTTTGGCAATAAGAAAGGAGCCGGTGGTATTGACATCCAGAATAGTCCGCCAGTCTTTCTCGGAAAGCTCAACGACTGGCGTTCCCACCGGGCCGCGAACGGCGGCACAATGCACCAGCATATCAATCCTGCCGAACCTTTCCAGGGTGTTATTTACCATTGCCTCAACATCTTTACTACTGCTTATATCTAACACCAGGGCTATGGCTTCCCTGCCCAGAGCTTCTATTTCGGCAACCTCAGCCTCCAGACCACCCCACCTCTCGTCACCCGGGAAAAGGCTCCGGGGGGCGGCATACTTATCTATAATGACCAGGTTAGCTCCTTCTCTTGCCAGCCGCAGGGCAATAGCATGCCCCATGCCTCTCTTGCTGGCGGCGCCGGTGACTATGGCGACCTTACCCTCAAGGCTATTCATTAATGATGCTACCTCCTTTAACTAATATGCTTGACTCTGCGCTATGAACGGAGTCCCCGGGCAACATCTTCCAGCCCGAGCTCTTTTAATTTCCTATCACTGGGCCGGGCTGTTTTCTGGTCCCAGTCCATGGCCGCGAGGTATTCCCTGACCAGCGTATCTTCATCGACGGTAACCCCAGCCAGGGGTCCCGCCTTTAGCGGCGGCTTGCCCACTAACCGACCTGAGATTTGGTAGGGCAGGGGACTAATCCCCTCGCGAATATTAAAAGCCTGCCGGATATTGCCGATTCTCTCCCCGGTTATCACTAGTTCCTCTATGGTTACATCCCAGCCGGTAACCGCCCTCATAAACTCGGCGACAATATCAACATGAGGCAAAGCATTATATACGAAGAGACACATCCCGGAACTCATCAAGAAGTGCTGGAAGTTGCTGCCCCTTTTATATACTTGCCCCCGGCCGCTAAATGACTGCTTGTCGAACTCGGGCAGCAGCCCATCAATATGGTGTTCCTCGGAGCCTTGAGTATGGCGGGCGGGGGTGGCATTGGTAATATAGGTAGTGGCTAAACAAAAACTGGCAATGGGGTTATGGGCGGGAACCTCCTGTCCCCGAATATGAATCGCGTACTGGTCAGCGCCCCTGCCGATTTTCTCTGCGGCCACCTTGACCCCATCGGCTAACAAATCACCGAAACCTTCCCTCTTAGCCAGTTTTTCCATCATGGCAACTATGGCTTTATGGTTTCCCCAGGTCAATTCAATACCATCAGTGTCCCTTTGGTTAATAAGCCCTTTCTCGTAGCATTCCATAGCAAAGGCAATGATAGCTCCGGCGGAGATGGTGTCAACCCCGTAGCGATTACAGATGTCGTTTACCTTGATTATTGATTCAATATTGCTGTTGAGGCAATCGCTGCCAAACATAGCCGTTGTCTCGTATTCGGGTCTATGACAGCCTGCCTGATATTTATACTCTCCGCTTCCTTCTTTCATAAAGGCTTCACAGCCAATAGGGCAGAGATAACAGGCAGTCCCCTTCCAGCGGTAGGTAAACACCGCCTCGGCGCCGATGGGTTTGGCGTCGGGAAAATCAATAGCCGCCACCCCTCCCCAGTTTTTTACCGGCGAGTCCCCACTCTCTATACAGGAAATGTTAACAAACGTCGTGCCGAACTTCTTCAGCTGGTCAAGAGGACCCCTCAGTGCACCGAGGTAGGTTTTTCTTAACTGCCTGGCTTTTGCTTCATCGGCAAGCGGTACTTTCATTTTGCCTTTCACTGCCACTGCCTTAAGCCTCTTTGAACCCATAACGGCGCCTAGACCGGAGCGGGCGGCGGCATGACCGTGGTCGTGGATAATACCGGCGATGCGGCATAGTTTTTCTCCCGACTCGCCGATGCCAGCCACGGCGACATCCCTGCCCAGTTGGGATTTTAACGCGTCTTCAGTCTGGTAGGTATCTTTACCCCATAGATGCGAGGCATCTTTCAGCTCGGCCCTGCCGTTATCAATGAAGAGGTAAACCGGCTTTTCGGCTACGCCAGTGAAGAAGACTCCGTCGTAGCCAGCGAATTTCAGGTAAGCACCGAAATAACCGCCACAATTGGCATCACCCCAGCTCTCCGTTAGTGGCGATTTTCCGACCACGGTGAATCTTGTCCCTGAAATTGCCGGGGTGCCGGTAAAGGGGCCAGTGAGAATACCCAGAATATTATCTGGCCCCAGGGGTTCGACGCCAGCCTTCTGCTCACTGAAGATGCGCCTGGCGCCAATGCCATAACCACCAATGAACTGACGGGCCAGTTTTTCATCGAGTGTCTCGTCCTTAAGCTCGTTTCTGGATAAGTCTACCTTCAGTATCTTCCCCATATAACCGCCAGGCATACTTTCCCTCCTCTAGGCATGTTTTAGGAGATGCTGATAACTTTCAGGGTGTTTTTCTAGGTACTCAGCCAGCGACTGCGCCGGGTGTCCGGCAAGCTTGGGCACGGCATCGCTGACGGTGGCCAGTTCGCCGGTGGCTATCTGCAGGAAATGGGTAACCCAGACCTCGACACCGTAATCATCCAGCCCGCTACCCGTCAACCTTATTTGCTCAGCCTCGAACTTGTCCATGCCACTTGTCGTATGCCTGGTCCTTGCCTCGTGGGGAGTCTGCGCTTGGTAGGTTATCTTCCGACCGGTGGCATAAGACAGCCGCTCGGCGGTCTCTAACATCGTAAGTGCCTCCGGGCCGGTGACATCGTAAGTACAACCTTCGTGTCCACTTTCCGTCATAACGGCCACAGCCACATCGGCAAGGTCGTCACGAGTAACCCAGGCAGCGCGCCCTTCGCCGGCGGGCGCCCGTATAACACCATCGTCCGAGACATGTACCGGCACATGTTCGGTGTAAAGGCTCATTCGCAGAAAGGTGAATGGCATACCAAGGGCACGTATATGCTCCTCGGTATGGAAGTGGTCACGGGCCAGGACGAATGTTGAGTCCGCGGCCGCATTTAGAAACGACAGGTAAATAATGCGCCGGACGCCTACCGCCGCTGCGGCATCAACCGCCGTTACCTGCTGTGTGGTGCGGTCGTACGATGGGTTCGGATTTTTCTCGGCAGCGCTACGCTGAGCGACCCCCATGCGGTCCTGCGCCGAAACCAGGAACAGCGTGTCCACACCGGATAAAGCCCTGCCCATGGCTGCCGCATCGCCATACGAGGAAGCCGGCACGACCTCAGCGTTAGGCAGGTTCGGGGCGCGCGCGGGGTCGCGGACGATGAGTCGCTGTTTCCGTCCCAGCTTTGCCAGACGGGCAGCTACCCTGCCCCCGACTTGACCAGTAGCCCCAGTAACCGCTAACATAGTCTACACCCCTTTGCAGTGAGATAGTATAACATATACACTAGCCAATTCGATAGATAGAAAATACTCTTTAGGAGGCTGAAGGTGTTACTTGAGAGAAGAGTCGCCATTATTACCGGTGGTGCCGTGGGAATCGGCAGAGGTATAGCCCTCAAATTCGCCGCGGAAGGTTGCTCGGTGGTCATCGCCGATATTGCCGCCAAAGAAGGAGAAAAAACAGCCGCCGAGGTTACCCAAAAAGGCGGGAACGGGATTTTTGTGCCCTGTGATGTTACCGTTAGCCGCCAGGTGCAGGATATGGTGGGCAAGACTATCAGTAAATTCGGGAAAATTGATATCCTGGTCAATAATGCCGGAGGAGTACCTGACCCTAAAGGCTCTCTTGATGAGGTGAGTGAAGAGCAGTGGGATAGGTCTTTAAACCTGAACCTAAAGAGTGCCTTTTTATGCTGTAAGGCGGTTGTCCCCCACATGAAGAAAAATAAATACGGCAAGATAATAAATATCTCTTCTCTGGGGGCGGTCCACCCCGCCGTTTCCGTGGTTCATTACCATTCTGCCAAAGCCGGGGTCCTGGGGTTAACCTATAACCTGGCATTTGAATTGGCCCCTTTCAATATCTCGGTGAACGCTATCCTACCGGGACCCATCCGCACCCCATTCTGGGAGCCCGTAACCAGGGATATCCCGGATAAAGACGCCTATTTTGCCGAGATTGCCAGAAAAGAGGTCCCCATGCAGAGGGTAGGTACACCGGAGGATATCGCCGGAGCCGCCTTATTCCTGGCATCAGAGCTTTCGGCATTTGTTACCGGTGAAACCATAAACGTGGCTGGCGGAATACCCCAGTTGCCCCACAGTGCGACCATTAGTGGTTAGGGATGCCGAGACAGCCGTCCGCCCAAGACTTGCAGATAAAAGGATAACCGTCATCCGGGGCTTGGGTGTCTAATGGTTATTCAACCATTCTCCTCGGCCCATAAATACAAAACGCTATTTTGTGCCATCGAATCCATAGAGTCCGTTGACATTCCGGTAAGGCAGAACTAGTATCAAAGAAATGGTACAACGGTGGGTGGAGTAAAGAATATTTTTTCAGAAGGAGGATGCACACATGGGTACATGGCATGATTATTTTAAGGAACAAGGTCACGCACCAGATTGGCCATATCCTATCCGCTTCGACCAGGAACAAGAAATCGACACCGATGTCCTTGTGATTGGAGGCGGTATCGCCGGTTGCTGGGCGGCCATCAGTGCTGCCAGACAGGGATTAAATGTTGTTCTTG
>CAZQXA010000053.1:0-8132 GCA_964597155.1 uncultured Dehalococcoidales bacterium | reverse complement strand
TCGGTCCCGTGGCTAGCGATGAGCCCCTGGAAGAACTGCTTAAGGTATGAGATAGTTTATCTACCCCGTCCCCTTAGATATTTACTAAAGCAACCCTCCCCCTTTAATCCCCCTCCCTTACAAGGGAGGGAGAAATATTTTTCTTAAGAGGGGCTAACGCCCCTCTTCAACACCCCCCAAAAGCGGGATATTAGGGGTGCAACCCTTTTGGGCGGGTGGGTGGGAAAAAGGAGCCTTGCCGGGGAGGAGCTGATGTCCCCTAACCGCAGGTAATAAAATAGCCGTGGCTTTTTATGACCACGGCTATTTCCTTTAAGATTTAAAAGGGTTAATACATACCCTCCATGCCACCACCCGGCATGGACGGCGTCTTCTCCTTCTCCGGTATGTCAGAAACCAGAGACTCGGTAATCAAAACCATGACGGCAATGCTGGCGGCGTTCTCCAGGGCAGACCTCACCACCTTGGTCGGGTCAATAATGCCCTTTTCCACCATATCACCAAAGTCATCGGCTTCAGCGTCATAACCAACGCCGGACGGGCTCTTCTTAACCGTGTCTACCACCACCGCCCCATCCCTGCCGGCATTGGTGGCAATCCAGCGGATTGGCTCCTCCACCGCCTTCTTTATAATATTGACACCGGTAGCCTCATCCCCGCTGACCTTTAGTTTATCTAGGACCGAGGTAGCCCTGAGCAGGGCAACACCACCACCGGGCAGAATGCCCTCTTCGACCGCCGCCCTGGTAGCTGATAGGGCGTCCTCAACGCGATGCTTTTTCTCCTTGAGCTCAACCTCGGTAGCCGCCCCTACCTTGATTACGGCTACCCCACCCACCAGTTTGGCCTGCCTCTCCTGCAGTTTCTCGCGGTCAAAATCGGAGGTGGTTTCCTCTATCTGGGCCTTAATCTGCTTGATCCTGCCCTTGATTTCCTCCTCCGAGCCTTTGCCCTCGACGATAGTGGTGTTATCCTTATCCGCCGTTACCCGGCGGGCTCGACCCAGGTCTTCAACAGTAACCGAGTCCAGCTTGCGCCCAACCTCCTCCGAGATAACCCTGCCCCCGGTGAGGATGGCCATATCCTCCAGCATCGCCTTGCGCCGGTCGCCGAAGCCAGGAGCCTTAACCGCCAGAACATTAATGGTGCCCCGCAGCTTGTTGACTACCAGCGTGGCTAAGGCTTCGCCGTCCACATCCTCAGCGACAATAAGCAGGTTCTTTGACACCTGCAGTATCTTCTCCAGAGCCGGCAAAAGGTCAGAAACCGCCGAGATTTTCTTATCGGTGATAAGGATATAGGGCTCTTCGATCACTGCTTCCATCTTCTCGGCGTTGGTGATTAAATAAGGGCTGATATAGCCACGGTCAAATTGCATGCCCTCTACATACTCGGTCTCATACTTTATCCCCTTGGACTCTTCAACAGTGATAACCCCATCCTTGCCCACCTTCTCCATCACCTCAGCAATCAGGTTGCCAATCTCCTTGTCCTTGGCGGTGATAGTGCCCACCTGGGCAATCTGTTCCTTGCCCTTTACCGCGGTCGATACCTTTTTAAGCTCTTCAACAATAGTCTGAGTTGCCCTCTCAATGCCCTTCTTCAGCGCCATAGGCTCAGCCCCAGCGGCCACATTCTTAAAGCCCTCGCTAATGATAGCATGGGCTAAAACGGTAGAGGTGGTGGTGCCATCGCCGCAGGCATCATTGGTCTTGGTGGCTGCCTCCTTGACCAGCTGCACCCCCATGTTCTCAAAGGGGTCAGGCAGCTCAATGTCCTTGGCAATGGTAACCCCGTCGTCAATTACCGACGGAGCCCCCCATTTCTTGTCCAGGGCAACACAATGCCCCTTGGGTCCCAGAGTTACCTTGACGGCATTAACCAGGGTATCTATCCCTTTCTTTATCGAATGCCTGACTTCCTCATCAAATATAATCTGTTTAGCCATTTTGCCTCCTTAAAATTCTCAACTTGGTTACTTTGTTTGCTTAGCCTTCTTGGCCAGAATATCGCTCTCGCGCAGAATCACCAGCTCCTCGCCTTCAACTTTAATCTCGGTGCCTCCGTACTTGGCATAGAGCACCGTATCGCCTACCTTAACCTCCATGGCTATCCGCTTTCCATCCTCGGTTAACCTGCCCGGACCAGCCGCCAATACCTTTCCTTCCTGCGGCTTCTCCTTGGCGGTATCAGGCAGGAAAATACCGCCCTTGGTCACCTCCTCCCTCTCAATAGGCCTGACTAAGACCCGGTCAGCCAACGGTTGTAGATTAACCGCCATTTCATTCCTCCTTACTTCAAATCAAGCAGTCTTAATCTCAATTTGTTAGCACTCTCACTACGAGAGTGCTAACTATTTTATCATAACGCACTCTGAATATAGTCGCAACTCAACAAATGCTTGCTAACAGCTAACGACAGCGGCTTACAGGCATTTAGGGGCACAAATTAGCCTTTTATCTCCGCAAAGCTCCCCTGATTAACCCAATTTAAGGCCGGGAAAGACATCCAGCTCCAGTCCGTCCACCCCACCCCCCTGGAGGCGGTAATAGCCGCAGGCGGCAACCATGGCCGCGTTATCGGTGCACAATACCGGCTGGGGAACGAGGACGGGAAGGGGGGAATCCTTGGCCAGCCGGCTCCGCAGCCAGCCGTTGGCCGCCACCCCACCCGACAGTAAAATCTGCTTCGCCCGCCGCTCCTTAGCCACTGCCACCGTCTTCGCCACCAAGACCTCAACAACTGCATCTTGAAAACTGGCGGCGCCGTCAGCCACCGAGGACACTTTACCCCCTTCAACCAGGCGCAGCAGCGCCGTCTTAACCCCGCTAAAGCTGAAGTCGCTGCTCCCTTTAAGCCAGGCGCGGGGCAAGGGTATAGAGGCATTTCCCTTACTGGCTGCCTGCTCAATAGCCGGGCCGCCGGGGTAGCCCAGCCCCAGTATGCGGGCGGCTTTATCAAAGGCTTCGCCGGCGGCATCATCCCGGGTTCTGCCCAGCACCACATAATCGCCGTGCCCCCTCATCAAAACCAGGTCACTGTGTCCCCCGGAGACGATAAGGCAGACCACCGGGAAATCAATGCTTTTGCCATCCAGCCAGTTGGCGTAGATATGAGCCTCCAGGTGGTTGGTCCCGATAAGGGGCAGGCTGTGAGCCAGAGCTATAGCCTTAGCCACATTTAGCCCCACCAGCAGCGAGCCAGCCAGACCCGGCCCAATGGTGACGGCAACGGCGGATAGCTCTTCCCAGGTAACCTCAGCCTCGGTCATTGCCTGCTCTATTACGGGGATAATCGAAAGGAGGTGCTGACGGGAGGCGACCTCAGGAACGATTCCCCCATAGCGGGCATGGATTTCCACCTGAGAGGCAATCTGATTGGAAAGTATATTTCTGCTGTCCTCAACCACTGCCGCCGCCGTTTCATCACAGGAGGTCTCAATACCCAGGATTTTCATGAAAACCTCCCATCGTCCCTTGCCCCAGAAAGCTTATTCAAATTTTTTTTAAGCCATCCTATTTTCTCTACTTTTCGCGTGTCAAATTCTGGAACATATGGCTTGATATCTAAAAGAGGCGTACCCTCCACGATATCCACATCCTTGATATAGAGCACATTTCCATCAACCCTGACTAAGCGAACTATTGAGATACCAATTGGGTTGGGTCGGCTCGGAGCCCGGGTGGCAAATACGCCGCGGCTCTCTTCATCCATATATGGTTTAACCTTCAAGAAATATCCCCTAGATAAATGAAAATGGTATATCAAAATAATATGTGAAAATCCTTCAACATCTTCCAATCCCTCCACGTATTCTGATGCTATTTCAACGGTGCCTTCAATATCCCGGGCGCCTGCCGGCTGTATGGGCGTCCCGCTAGGCTCTTTGAACGGGGAATGGATGATACCTATTGGCTTATATCTTATCTCATTCATAATATCTCCTTTTGGGGTACCAGCGCCTCAGACACCTTCCCTGATTTCCGATAACCGAATTATAGCATAGACGTTAGGAAGCAGAATAATTTATCACCATCGTCTTTTGACACACCTACTAGCCAATGTTATGATGAAACTGAAGGTCAAGTGCGGATACCCGGCTGAAAACTATATGGATAGCGTCAACAGTTTATATCTAATATTGTTTTTACTCTGCCTGGTGCTGTCAGCCTTTTTCTGTAGCGCCGAAACCGCTTTTATTGGCATGCAAAAACTCCGTCTCCAGCACCTGCTAAATACGGGGCATCCCAACGCCAGAGTAGTGGCTAAGATTATGGAGAAGCCAGAGAAGTTCCTGGCAACAGTCCTCCTCGGGATTAATTTTTTTGAGACAGCTTCAGCCACTCTGGGGACAATAATAGCCGTATCGCTGTGGGGGGAGAACCTGGGGGCGGCTATCGCCACCATCGTCATCACCATTCTAACCCTGGTTCTGGTTGAGTTTATTCCCAAAAGCCTAGCCGCCCGCTACGGAGAAAGGATAGCCCTGAGCTATGCTAGAACAATAGAGTTTATTGGGCTTGTCCTTTATCCATTCGTCTATGTGCTGAACCATATTGGCATAAGGTTCACCAAGTTTTTCGGGAGGGGTGATGAAGCAAAGCCGACTTTTAGCTATGAGGACTTTCGCACCATGATATCGGTGGGGCACAAGGAGGGGACAGTGGAGGAGGAAGAGGCAGAGATGCTGCACAAGGTATTTGATTTTGGCAATAGCCCGGTAAGTGAGGTCATGGTGCCCCGCACCGAGGTGGTATGGGTAAAGAAGGGGACCAAGCTAGCCGCTTTCTTCAAGCTTTATGCCAAGTTCCCGCTATCAAGGTTCCCGGTATATGAGGACAACATGGACAACGTCGTCGGCATCCTCTCGGTAAAGGATGTAGTCATGGCTCAGGCTAAGGGAACTATCAGTGAGGGAAGCACCATTGATGACCTGATTCGCCCGGCCTACTTTACCCCCGAGACCAAACACATCAGTGAACTCTTCACCGAGATGAGGGATAAAAACTACCGCATGACGGTGGTGGTCGACGAGTTCGGCGGCACTGCCGGCATCGTCAGCCTCAGTCGGCTGATGGAGGAAATCGTCGGCCCGGTAGGCGATGAGCTGGCTGAGATAGCCAAGGACTATGAGCTCATCAACGAGTACACCTTCTCTATTGATGGCGGCATGCGGATTGAGGAAGCCAATGAAGAGATGGGCTTAAACCTCCCCCCGGGCGACTACGAGACGGTAGCCGGCTTTGTCCTCGACCTCCTGGGACACATACCCAAAGAGGGGACGCAGCTAAAGTATAAGAAGATGAAGCTGGTCATCACCGAGATGCGGGGTAAGAAAATCGAGAAGATTCTACTGACCAAGGAAAAGAATGCAGAGACTGCGGATTAGGTTCAGCCGAAGAGAAGAGCTAAAGTTCATCTCCCATCTGGACATAATGCGCTTATGGCAAAGAGCCCTGCATCGAGCCGGCATACCGCTAGCCTACACCGAGGGGTTTAGCCCCCACCCCCGCCTATCGCTGGCTGCCCCCCTGGCGGTGGGAGTAACCAGCCAGGCTGAGCTAATGGATATCTTCTGCAGCCAATGGGTCTCCCCGCACTTCTTCACCGACGCCGTAAGCCAGCAACTGCCCACCGGCATTGAAATAATACAGGTCAACTCGGTAGCTCCGACCATGCCCTCTCTGCAATCGCAGGTCGGCTTCGCCGAATATGAGGTCGGAATAGAAACGGAAAAGGAAAAGGCGGAGGTTGAGTCGGCTCTTGTCTCTCTGCTATCGGCCAAGCAGCTACCCTGGCACCACCAGAGGGATACCGGCACCCGCAACTATGACCTGAGGGCTTTGACCAGCGACCTGTGGCTTACCGACTGGCATAAAGGCTCCTGCACCATAGGCATGAGGCTACGCTGTGATAGCAGTGGCTCGGGGAGGCCGGAGCAGGTAGCCGCCGCCCTGGGATTTAGCCACCCCACCTCCATCCACCGCACCAAACTGGTGTTTAAAAACAGGCCAAGGGATTAAAGGCATGAAGGGAGAAAGCCAGCCGCCGACAATGGAGCAGCGTGTCTTAGGCTTCATTCAGCAGCACAAGCTTGTAGAAGGTGCTAGCAAGCTGGTGGTGGCTGTATCCGGGGGGCCAGACTCGGTGTGCCTGCTCCACATTCTGGCCAGGCGGCAGAAAGAGCTGGGGGTAAAGCTGCACCTGGCCCACCTTAACCACCAGCTGCGGGGGCTTGAGTCCGAGGCTGACGCCGAATATGTGGCTGAGCTGTCCCGCCAACTGGGTATCCCGGCGACTATAGAGAGGCGGGATGTAAAGGGCTACCAAAAGCAAAAGCGCCTTTCCCTGGAAGAAGCCGCCCGTGAGGTGCGGTACCGCTTCCTGGTTGAGGTGGCAGAGTCTATCGGCACTGAGCGGGTGGCGGTGGGACACACCAGGGACGACCACATAGAGACGATACTGATGCACCTCATCCGGGGGACGGGAACCAGAGGGCTGCGGGGACTGCAGGCGGTTACCCCCTGGCCACCAGCCGGAAAGAGCCTGACTATAATAAGACCCCTCCTAGAGATAAGCCACCAGGAGACGGAAGACTACTGCCGCCGGCACCGGCTTTCACCCCGATTGGACGCCTCTAACCTTTCCCTATCACCCTTAAGAAACCGAATCCGCCAGCAGCTCCTGCCCCTGCTTCTGAGCTATAACCCGCGCCTGGCCGAAACCCTGCTCCGCACCGGCCGTATTGCCAGCGATGACATCGACTTTCTGGACGAGCAAACCGCCCAACTATGGGACGAGATTGCCCGCCAAGAGGGAGAGAGCATCATCCTAGACAGGGAAAGTTTTGAGCCATTATCCCCCGCTCTGAAGCGATACCTGCTCCGGGCTTCGGTGGAAAAACTGCTGGGCAGTGCCAAGGACATTGAAATGCGCCACATTGAAGAAATGATGTCCCTGACCACCAAGCCGGCGGGGAAAAGGCTCAACCTGCCCGGGGGCTTGACCTTCTCCGTAGAATATAGCCAGTATCGGCTGACCCCGGACTCGGCTGCCCTATCCCCCCTCCCCCTGCTTGGAGAAAAGTTTCAATTAAAAGTTCCCGGCAAGACCAAACTTACCGGCTGGCTTATAGAGGCAAACATCTTAGACCCCTCCCTAATAAAAGGGAAGTCTGAAGGGGCATTAGCCCCTTCAGAAATTACAACTCCCCTTCCCCTTAATAAGGGGAAGGGGACAAAGGGGATGGGGTTAATTAAAAATGATTTTACCGCTCATTTTGATCTGGCTAAAAGCGGCGATAAGCTGCTGGTGCGGGCTCGCCGGCGGGGGGACAGGTTCCAGCCACTGGGCTTGAGCCAGCTCAAGAAGTTAAATGAGTTCATGATAGACGCCAAAATCCCCCGCAACTGGCGCGGGCAGATTCCCATTGTTTGCTCACCGGAGCATATTATATGGGTGGTCGGCTGGCGTATAGACGAGCGGGCAAAGGTGAGCGATGATACCAAGCAGGTCTTACGTCTGGAATTTAAGCGGGAGTAGGCTAATACTATTATCGTATTGTGGGCTATGCCTCCCCACCCCTCCCTGTTTAAAACAAAGCTTCTTTTTCCCACCCTAACCCACCCTCGGAGGCTAGTGCCCCCCAATCTCCCGCCTTTGTGGGAGGGTGGGCGGGAAAAGAAGACCAGTGGGGAAAGGGGGTGGATTTAAAAAATTCACATTATGCGCTTGAGCCTGGGGTTGGGGGTAATACCGGGGATTCGGCCCCGCTTGGCAATTGGCTTGCCTTCTATCTCATGCAGGTCGGCGGTAAAATCAATGGGCTTAGCCCCGCTGATATAGCTGCCGACGCCAAAGCTGTCCACCGGTGCCCCGGCTTCAACAAACTGCTCAATACGCTCCAGGGTTAAGCCGCCGCTGACGAAAATCTTGACCTTCTCAAAGCCAGCCAAGTCCAGCCTGGCCCTGACCTCCTTGACCAGGTCGGGGGTAACCCGCCCCCGCTCCGGCGGGGTATCCAGGCGCACGCTAGCCAGCTTCTTCCCCAGGGCTTTAGCCACCAGCACTGCCTCCTCCGCCTCGTCCTTAAAGGTATCAACCAGGGAAACGCGGGGGACGCCAGAAGGCAT
>CAZQXA010000052.1:0-8147 GCA_964597155.1 uncultured Dehalococcoidales bacterium | reverse complement strand
CCAGGACAAAAGTAAATGTTGCCAACCAGCCGGCTTTTATGATATTATCCTCCAAGATAGCGAGATGTTATTGAGCATTTAAATTACAGCTGCTTGGACACCCCGTTTCAGGTGACCACACTCGGACTTGATATACTGGCAGGGGCAACCTTTCTTGATGCAGTTTTTAGCACCACGTGAAAGCGGGAGGTAGAACTATGAACAAAAGGGACAAGCTTGCCGAAATCGTGGGCAGGGAGAACTTCTCCGACGACCCTAAAGCCCTGGAAAGCTACGGCAGAGACTTCAGCCTGACGCCACCGCGAGCGCCGGACTATGCGGTGAAGCCAAAAGATGTCCAGGAGGTGCAAAAGGTCATCAGATTGGCCAACGAAAATTCGCTACCCGTGGTGCCAACCAGTTCGCGGGTGCACTTTCACGGGGCTACCATTCCCAAGAAAGGCGGCGTAATCCTGGACTTAAGCAGAATGAACCAAATTTTTGAGGTCGATGAGCTGAACCGAAGGGTGAGGATGGAGGTGGGGGTAACCTGGGAACAAATCACCAGCCATCTGGAAAAAAGAGGCTTTAGAATAATGACGCCGCTACTGCCCCACCCCCTGCGCTCGGCGGTCACCGACTGCCTGGAAAGGGAGGTCATCACCAATACCGTATATGATTACGGCGAACCCCTGCAGAGCATGGAGGTGGTCTGGCCCACCGGGGAAATCTTCCGGACTGGCTCGGCCAGCGTCGCCGGCTACCCCGATTCCCCGTCCAAGGGGGCTAACCCCGCCGGACCGGGCATAGATTTTTACCGCTTTCTCCAGGGCGCCCAGGGGACGATGGGGGTGGTAACCTGGGCTAATATGAAGATTGAACACCTGACCAAGATGGACAAGATATTCCTGGCTCCGGTGAAAGACCTCGACTACATTATAGAATTCCTTTATAGGATTCTGAGGATAAGGATAGGCCAGGAGTGCCTGCTGCTTAACAACATTAACCTGGCGGCGATAATGGCTGAAGACTGGGCCAAGGACTTCCCCAAGCTGCGGAAATCCCTACCGCCCTGGACCCTCATTCTGGTAATAAGCGGCCACCTGAGACGCCCCGAGGGCAAGATTAGGTACGAAGAAAAAGCGCTTAATGAGGTTATTAAAAACGAGTTCCCCAAGGTTTCCCTGGCCGAAAACCTCCCCGGACTTCCCGGCTCAGGGAAGAAACTATTAGCCATGCTCCGCAAGCCCTGGCCTAAAGAGGCGACCTACTGGAAGAACGGCTACAAGGGTGGCTGCCAGAGCCTCTTCTTCATCACCAAGCCGGTTCTAGCGCCTAAATTCATCGCTAAAATGGAGAAGGTAGCCTCAAAACTCGGTTACCCCCTAAGCGATATTGGAGGCTATCTCCAGCCCATAGAGCATAACCGGGCCTGCTACCTGGAATTCAACCTCTATTATGACCCGGCCAGCCGCCCCGAAGTTGAGCGAGTGCAGAAATTATACAGCCAAGCCGCCCCTCTCCTAATGAAGGAAGGGGCTCTTTTTACCCGACCCTACGGGGAACTGGCCAAGCTGGTATACGATAAAGCCAACGGCTACGCCCAGACACTGAAAAGGGTGAAAAAGATTTTCGACCCCAACAATATCATGAATCCGGGTAATCTGTGCTTTTAAGGGAGGATAAAGATGCTCAAAGGCAAGGTGAGTCTGGATGTAACCCGATTAGATAACTTTGAATATGATATGAGCAAGTGCATCAAGTGCAAGGGGTGCACCTGGGTAGACCACATATACATGCCCGGGGTAACCTTCAGCACCCGATGCCCCAGCGCCACCCGCTATCTGTTCGACTCTTATGGCGCCTACGGCAAGATGAGAATCGGGATGGCTATGCTTGAGGGAAGACTGGACTACTCGGACAAACTCCTGGAAATACTCTACGCCTGCACCCTGTGTGGCGCCTGCGATGTGGGCTGCAAGCGGAACCTCGACCTGGAAATAGAACTTGCCCTTGAGGCGCTCAGGATAAAGGCGGTCAAAGACGGCAAGGGGCCTATGCCCCAGCACAAAAAAGTGGCCCAGAATATAATGAGCCAGCATAACCGCTTTGGTTCCCCCCATCCCAACCGGCGGAAGTGGCTACCTGCTAATATAAAATTAGCTAAATCAGCCGATGTCCTCTATTTTGTCGGCTGCTCGGCGGCTTACGCGAATCCAGAGATAGCCCAGGCGACAGCCAAAATACTGAACGCCGCCGGCACCCCTTTTATGCTACTTGACGACGAATGGTGTTGCGGCAATATGCTCTACTCGGTAGGCATGATAGACGAGGCGCGGGAGTTAGCCAAGCGCAATATTGAGGCGGTAAAGAAAACAGGGGCTAAAACCCTCCTCCTCAGCTGCGCCGAGGGCTACCGCATGTGGAAGGTTGACTATCCCAAGCTGCTAAATATTGCCACCGCCGACCTGGGTTTCCGGGTGGTGCACCTCGTAGAATTCGTTGATGAACTGATTAAAAAGGGCGCTCTTAAACTAACCAAGAAGGTTAACCTGCGGCTCACCTATCACGATTCCTGCAGCTTGAGCCGCTTGAGTGAGCCCTGGAAGCCTTGGTCTGGAGAGCGCGGAGAGTGGGGAAAGGTAAGCCCGTCCCTGGAGCGCCGGCGCGGTAGCAACGGGGTCTACCAGCAACCAAGAGATATCCTTAAAAGCATTCCCGGTGTGGAGCTGGTGGAAATGATAAGAAAGCAAGAAAACGCCTTTTGCTGTGGCGCCGGGCGTGGGACAGTTGAGGCCTTCCCCGATTTCGCCTCCTGGGCGGCAGGGCAAAGGCTGGAAGAGGTAAAGGCAATCGGGGTTGAGGCTATCGTCGCCACCTGCCCCTGGTGCAAGGACAACTTTGTTAAAACGGCCAGCAAGAACGGGCAAAAGCTCAAGGTATTTGACATCGCCGAACTCATCCTGGCGGCAATCTAAAGGCTAAGGAGGCTATGGTTATGGCTATATCCAAGGAAGCCTACAAGAGACTGGAAGCTATCGTCGGAAAGGAATATATTTCGTCTGACCCCACCGTCTGCGAGGGTTACCGGGCGGGGCCGGGAGGCTATGAATGCGGGCTGGGCTACGAGAGAGTGATGACCAAGATACCGGCTTGTGTCATCCTGCCGCGGACTACCGAAGAGGTCCAGAAGATAGTCAAGGCCTGCAACCGCTATAATATTCCCTATGTTCCCTACAGCACCGGCTGGTATGGGCCCCGTTCCCACTGCCATGTTGAAGGCGAGTTAATCATTGACATGAAGAGGATGACCGAATTTGAGATTGATGAGAAGCACCTCTACGCTGTCGTTGGCCCGGGGATTATTTATTCCGCCTTCCAACAAGAGGCGATGAATAGGGGCATGTATATTGTTATTGGGGGCGGGGGAGCACAGGTATCGGCCATTGCCAACATGCTAGGCGACGGCTGGTCACCCTTAAGCTACCGCGTTGGTCTGCCCCACCGGCGGATACTGGGCACGGAGCTTATCCTGCCCGACGGCGAGCTGGTCAAGATGGGCTCGCTGGCAGTGGGTGATGACCCCTTCTGGGGTGAGGGGTTTGGACCTGACCTGCGGGGACTGCTGCGCGGTTTTACCGGGCTACGAGGCTGCCTTGGCATCGTGACCAGGATGGCGATAAAGCTCCTGCCCTTCCAGCCGGAGAGGCTGGAGCCTGCGGGAATCTCACCGCATACTACCTTAGAGCTCCCCATCAAGCGGGTAAAATGGATAAACTTCACCATGCCCAGCAAAGACGCCATGAAAGATGCTATGTTTGAGATGGGCAAGGCGGAGATTGGGGGTGGGGTGACCAAGGTCCCCATATTCTGGCGGGCGATTGCCAAAGCCAGCTGCAAAGAGGAATACTGGGATATCTGGTCAAAGGAAAGCGAAGAGAGCATCAGCAGCTTTCACCTCCTGCGCGTCCTGCTCATCGCCTTTACCTCCGAGGAGCAGATGGAATACGAGGAGCAGGTGCTCAACGATATTATCACCGAGATTGGCGGCACACCTCGCCGCACCCGCCCTTCGGATGAGTCCTGGTTCAAGAACGCCGACTCCGCCGGCATGTGGCTGATGTGCGGGAGCTATGTCTCCGTGGACTATGTCATTGAAACTATCGAGCATGCCATACCCCACGGGGAGAACTACGCCAAGCTAAAGAAGAACTATACCCCGCCGCTTATGCCCGACTATGGCGACCCCGGCTGGTTCCAGAGCTTTGAGCTTGGACACCAGGGCTATTCCGAGTTCCTTGTCTACTGGGACCCGGACGTGAATACCGATGGCGTTGACCACTTCTACCTGGAAACATCCAAGGAAAACATAAGAAAACGCTTCTACACCTCGCTTTTAGGCCCGCACCAGCCCCTCTACCTCACCGGGCCAGCCTACGGGCCAAACTACCATAAATGGCTGCTAGAGATAAAGAACGAGTTTGACCCCCTGTTTATCTGTCACCCACCGGTGCCTCTAGCCCATGACGAGTTTGTTGAGAAAGCAGAGTGGATGAAGCCTTTGAAGGACTGGGAAAGCCCCAAATTTAAGCTCCGTTCCTGATTTGGTTTTAAAAAAAGATTTGCATATCCCAGGGGTATTATGTAAAAATAGGGTGGGTAAAACTTTAAAGAGGGAAGCAGTTTAATGGCTAAGGCGCAAATGATATGCCCCTTCTCCGGGGTATTATGCAAGGACTGCCCCGTATATCGGGGCAGGCACTACCTTTTGTGTTTCTGCGAGAAATATCGCGGCTGTTTGCCCGAAGCGATAAAAAACCTGCCCATGGCAAAGAAGGGCTCCAACGGCAAGTTTGCCATGCCCTCTCTCCCCACCATTAACAAAGACCCTTATATTAATGAGATGCTTTAAAACATATAAATTAAGGAGGATTAGTCTGCAATGCTGATAGAGGGTAAGTTTACCATGAAAGCGCCTATTCAAAAGATATGGGACTTTCTGCTTGCCCCGGGGACGCTGGCTTCCTGTATCCCCGGTGCCGAAAAAATGGAACCAGTGGACGACAAAACCTGGGAAGGGATAGTCAAGCAGAAGGTGGGGCCAATAAGCGTTAAGCTGAACTTTACCCAGTCCCTGACCGAGGTTAACCCGCCGAAGCACATCAAGGCGGTGGGGCGGGGTTCAGCCGCCGGCGGTGCCGGCACCTTTAGCCAGGAGACCATTGTTGACATGAAAGAGACTGGTGGCGGTGTGGTGGAGGTAGCCTATAGCTCCAAGGTGAATATGGTCGGCCGGCTGGCTACCTTCGGCGAGAGAATCATGCGGGCCAAGGTCAACAAGGTGGGGGAGGAGTTTATCCAGAACCTGCAGAATGCGCTGAAGAGCCATCTGGGTAAATAGCTATTTTAAAACGGAGGCTTAAAGTGACGAGAGCTACTAAATCAGGGAGGTCGGGCTAATGATAAATGATTTTGAGCATTTCGCTCCCAAGACGCTTAAAGAAGCCCTCGCCCTGCTGGACAAGTACCAGGACGAGGCTAAGGTAATCTGCGGAGGGCAATCACTGCTCATCCTGATGCGGCAGGGACTGCTCGCCCCCCGCTATCTAATCGATATTAAGGGCTTACTCGAGCTAAGCTATATTAAGGAAGAAAAAGGCGGGCTTAAGATTGGTGCCACCACCACCCACCGCGCCATAGAGAAATCGGCGGTAATAAAGAAAAAGTACCCAGTGCTGGCCGAGATGGAGACCAGGTTAGCCTCAATCCAGACCCGCAACTGGGGCACCATCGGCGGCAATATCTGCCACAGCGACCCCGCCGGAGACCCGGTGCCGGTATTAATTGCCCTCAAGGCTAATTTAAGCCTGACTAGCTTGAAAGGCAGCCGGAGTATGCCGGTGGAGAATTTCTGCCTGGACTACTTTGAAACCGCCCTGGAGCCTGGCGAGCTACTCACTGAGATTACGATACCGGCTCCCCCTCCCCGCACCGGCACCGTCTATACCAAGTTCAATGTGATAGAAAGCGATTTAGCCACCGTGAGCGTGGCTGCCTCGGTTACTCTGGGCGCCGGCGATGGCATCTGCCAGGACATCTGCCTTGCCCTAGGGGCAGCGGCCCCGAAGGCGATGAGAGCCAAGAAGGCGGAGGCAGTGCTGAAAGGCAAAAAGATTACCGATGCCCTACTTGCCCGAGCCGGGGAGATAGCCTCCACCGAGGCGGACCCCATATCCGATATCTACGCTTCCGAAGAGTACCGCCGGGAGCTGATTAAAGTCCTGGTGCCAAGAATGACCAAGGAAGCCATGGCTAGGGCGAAGAAGGCTTGAAAGAGGGAGAAATAGGACATGAAAAAAGAGCTAAAACTTAAAGTAAACGGCCAGCCTTACGAGCTTTATGTAAAGCCCAAGACCCTGCTGGTACAGGTCTTGAGAGACCTCATCGGACTGACCGGAACCAAAAGGGGCTGTAATGATAGTTCCTGCGGGTCCTGCACCATAATGCTCAATGGCATGGCGGTCAAGTCCTGCTCCGTATTAGCCCTCCAGGCCAACGGCAGCGAGGTGGTGACGGTGGAGGGGCTGGCTAAAGGCAATGAGCTGAGCCCGCTGCAGAGAGCCTTCCTCGACCACGGCTCTTATCAGTGTGGCTTTTGTACCCCGGGAATGCTGATGGCGTCTACGGCACTACTGACGGAAAATCCCAAGCCCACCAAAGAGCAGATAAAAGAGGGTATTGACGGCAATATCTGCCGCTGCACCGGATACAACAGCATTATCCGAGCCATAACGGCCGTGGCTAAGGGTGAGTATAAGGAGGCGAAATGACTAGTAAGTATTCAGTAATCGGTAAGCGGGTACATAACGTTGATGGAACGGAAAAAGTAACCGGTAGCGCCAAATACACCTTCGACGTGGTGCTGCCCAATATGCTCTACGGGAAAGTTCTCCGAAGCCCCCACCCCCACGCCAGGATTCTCAAGATTGACACCCGCAAGGCGAAGAGGCTGGTCGGGGTGAAGGCAGTGGTTACCGGCAAGGATACGGCGGGGCGAAAGCAGGGTATCTGGAGGCGTTTCCCCGAACTCTGTGATGAGGAAATCCTCTGCCGCGCCAAAGCCCGCTACATCGGCGACCCCGTGGCCGCCGTAGCCGCCATTGATGAGGATACCGCCGAGGAGGCGCTGGACTTAATTGAGGTTGAATATGAGCCACTACCAGCCGTGTTCGACCCTATGGATGCCATTAAAGAAGATGCGCCCCAGGTCCACGATGGTGTTGAGCTCAATATTAATATAAACCGCCACATTGAGTGGGGCGATGTTGACGAGGCCTTTAAGAAGTGTGACCACATCCGTGAAGATAAGTACAAATGCTCTTCACAAGCCCATGTCTGCATGGAGACCCACGACGCCGTGGCCAGCTTCGGCCACAACGGCAAGCTTGAGGTGTGGACCTCAACCCAGTCATCATATTATATCCAGCGGCTGTATGCCGATATGCTGGATATGAAAGAGAGCGACATCAGGGTGCATAACCGGCACACCGGCGGCGGATTCGGCTCTAAGTTTGAGCTTGATTCGGCCCAGTTCTGCGCCGCCCTGCTCTCCCAGAAACTATGCCGGCCGGTAAAGATAGTCTTGAGCCGTGAAGAGGAGTTCACCGCCACCAAGCGCCGCACCCCCATGTACTATTTCCTCAAGCTTGGCGCCAAGAAGGACGGCACCCTGCTGGCTAAGGAGGTCAGGGTTCTTACCGAAGGCGGTGCCTATACCGCCATGGGGGCGACCGCTCTCTACCTCACCGGTTTCTTCTCCTCGTTCCCCTATAAATATCCCAACTACCGCTATGATGGCTACCGGGTCTACACCAATACTGAGCCAAGCTCGGCCATGCGCGGTTTCGGCGCTCCCCAGTCAACATTTGTCGGCGAGTCTCAGCTGGACATGATGGCCGAAGACCTGGGGATAGACCCCATCGAAATCAGGCGCAAGAACGGCATGACGCCTAACTATGAGGTCCCCGGACAGGCCTTTATCCAGAGCTGCGGGCTACACCAGTGCCTGGATAAGATTGAGCAACACATCAAGGACAGGGGCAAGCTGCCCCCGAACCACGGCATAGGCGTTGCCGCCTACGGCTTTATGTCCGGCGGTATCTTTAACT
>CAZQXA010000051.1:0-8532 GCA_964597155.1 uncultured Dehalococcoidales bacterium | reverse complement strand
TTATGGTTTTATTTCCCACCCTGACCCACCCTCAAAGGCAGTGCCCCTGAACCATTAATTTTAGGGGTAATGTAATAGGGGAATCAGTCCCTATAGGGCGGGCTGGGTGGGAAGAAAGACAAAGGGGTGGGGATAGGGTCAGCAAGTTTCTAGCACTTGGTATACCCGCAACTCGGGCAATTGTAGCACCCCTCCTGATAGACCAGCAGGTTGCCGCACTCCGGGCACTGCCCGGCCAGGTTCTTGACCAAGCCGTAGTCCTCAAGGTGGAGCTTAGCCTCACCGCCAATGTGCTTTTCCAGAACGCTGGCAATGGCATCGGCGCAGGAAAGTATGGACTTGCCCTCCTCCCAGGCGATGGAGGGGCAGCGGATGCCTCTTAGTTGCTTTACCACCATGGCAACATCTACCCCGGAGCGAAGCGCCAGTGTTATCAGGCGGCAGGTGGCTTCAAGCTGCGCCGAGGCGCAACCGCCGGATTTACCCAGGGTGGCAAAGACCTCAAAAATACCCTTGTCATCATAAGCCACCGTGATATAAAGAGAACCGCAGCCGGTATTAACCCGGGCAACAGTCCCCTTGGTTTCAACCGGTCTCTTCCTGGGCTTGAGCTTCTCAACCCCACCCCTCTCCTCCTTGCCCGTGACCAGTACCTGGGCGTCACGGCTCCTGTCCCGGTAGATGGTTATCCCCTTAAGCCCTTCTTCATAAGCCATCATATAGACCTTGGCTATGTCCTCTCTGGTAGCCTCTTTGGGGAAGTTGACCGTCTTTGAGACAGCATTATGTGTAGACTTCTGAAAGGCGGCTTGCATCCGGACATGCCACTGGGGGCTTATCTCGTGGGCGGTAACGAATAGCCGCTTGATTTTCTCGGGTAAACCCTCAATATCGCCGAGGTGAGCACCCTCCGCCAGCTGCTTCATCAGCTCATCAGAGTAGAAGCCCCCCTTCCTGGCCACTTCCTCAAAATAGGGGTTCACCTCAACCAGCTGGGCGCCATCAAGGATATTGCGGGTAAAGCTCAAGGCAAAGAGGGGCTCAATGCCGCTGGAGCAGCCGGCGATTATGCTCAGGGTGCCGGTGGGAGCAATAGTAGTTCTGGTGGCATTTCTCACCCTCAAGCCCCCGGGCACATCATAGATGCTGCCGCTAAAGGCGGGAAAGACGCCCCTTTCTTGTGCTAGTTCCTCGGAGGCTTTGGTCGCCTCACGAGATATGGTGGCCATCACCTCCTCTGCCAGTCCCGATGCCTCCTCTGAGTCATAAGGGATGCCCATCAAAATCAGCATATCGGCAAAGCCCATCACCCCCAGCCCAATCTTCCTCGATTTCTTGGTCATCTCCTCTATCTGGAGCAGGGGGAACTTATTGACATCAATGACATTGTCCAGAAACCTGACGGCAGTCTTAACCGTCTCGGCAAACTTAGGATAATCAACCTCAGACCGGCCGTTGTTTTTCTTTAGCATCCGGGACAGGTTGATGGAACCCAGGTTGCAGGACTCATAAGGGAGCAGGGGCTGCTCGCCACAGGGGTTGGTGGACTCAATCCTGCCTAACTGCGGGGTGGGGTTGTCCTTATTTATCTGGTCGATAAAGACTATGCCCGGGTCGCCGGTTCGCCAGGCCATATCCACAATCTTATCGAATACCTCGCCGGCATTGAGCTTTTTCTCCACCTCTTTGGTGCGCGGATTCACCAGATTGTAGTCGGTGCCCGCCTTGACCGCTTCCATGAACTGGGTGGTTACCGCCACCGAGAGGTTGAAGTTGGTAAAAGCCGCCGGGTCAGCCTTAGCCGTTATGAATTCCATAATATCGGGGTGGTCAATGCTTAAGATACCCATGTTCGCTCCACGGCGCATCCCCCCCTGCTTGATGACATCGGTGGCAACGTCAAAGGCTCGCATAAAGGAGACGGGACCGCTGGCTACCCCGCCGGTTGAGCCAACCCTGTCCCTCTCCGGCCTGAGCCTGGAGAAGGAGAAGCCGGTGCCGCCGCCGCTCTTGTGGATGAGGGCGGTATTCTTTACGGCATCAAAGATAGACTCCATTGAGTCCTCAACGGGAAGGACAAAGCAGGCTGAGAGTTGCCCCAGCTCCCGCCCGGCATTCATCAGGGTGGGCGAGTTAGGCAGGAATTCCAAGTCCACCATCAAGCGGTAGAATTCCTCTTCTCTTATCTTGATATTCGCCTTGGGATTATAGAGCAACTCAGCCGAGGCAATGGTCTGCGCCACCCGGCGGAACATCTCTTGGGGAGTCTCAATGACCTTACCCTGTTTATCCTTCTTGAGATAGCGTTTCTCCAGAACGCGAAGAGCGTTTTCGTTTAAGTTTATGCCCGATGAGGGCTGCGCTCTGGTCTGGACGACAGTGGTCGTTTCCACGGTTGGTTCCATCTGAGGCTGGACCTCCTCTCGCTGGGCTGGCTTTTCCGCCTGCAAAATTTCCATGACCATAGCCTGAATCTCGGCATCGCTGGGCAGACGCCTGGCGTAGCGGGGCTGGGAGACTAAATGCTCCATCCCCGGCAGCGGCTGCTCGGCGATTTCCGTGTCTAGCGGGGACGGCGTCTGCTCCAGGCGTTCAATCACCTGAGCCGTCAGCCGCTCTATCTGCTCTCTGTCCGGTATGCCCATAGACTCGGCGGCGGCAAAAATAGCCTTGGCAATCTGGGTGCGATTGACCAGCGGCTTGCTGGCTCTTTTGCCATGACTTGCTGGGCTCATCCTGAGCTCCTTGTTCTGGCTCTGCCCTTCCTCGGGCCCACCGTCTGCCCCTTAATCGCCAATTCCTCATCGGGCAGCAAAGACAACTGGTTGGAGGGGTGAATCGTGGTGCTGGCCAGGCTATCCACCTCCTCCTTCAGTGTCGTAATATCAGCAAATTCCCGGTAGACGCTGGCAAAGCGGATATAGGCAATGTGGTCTAGAGCCTTTAGCCGCTCCATCACCATGTCACCAATGACATCACTGGGTATCTCCGCCTTGCCCAGACGGTAAAGCTCAGCCTCTATATCATCAACCAGCTTATCAATAGTGCCGGTGGGCAGCGGTCTTTTTTCACAAGCCTTGCGAATACCGGCAAGCAGCTTCTGGCGGTTGAACTCCTCCCGCCGCTCATCTTTTTTAATGACAAAGAGGCTGGCTGCCTGCAGCCTCTCGTAGGTGGTGAAACGGGAGCCGCAGCCCAGGCACTGCCGCCGGCGGCGTACCCCGTCACCCGCCTCACGGGAGTCAATAACCTTATCTTCAGCATGGCCACAATAGGGACAATTCATGGCTAATCACCACATTATGTTGGGCAACGGGACAAATATACCACAATATATAGTATTTGTCAAGGGTTTTTCACCCTGATTAAAGCCGATTTTAAAGACAAACAAAAAGGCTGTAGAGTAATAGCACCCTACAGCCTTTCATCCGGTATCAGCCTCATTTATTGCCAAGGGCTCACCCCTAAGGTACGCCCGGTGGCATCTTAATAAGCTTAGTTGCCGGTGTTATTGGTTGGCGCCGATGGCTGAACAAGGGACGGCGCAGGAAAGCCGGGGCATCCAGTTCCTCTTCACTCTTTAAGCCCTTAAGCAGCTGCATGAACTCCTCTTCGCGACTGACTCCGGCCAGTCCCAGCTTGGAGGTAAAGCCGGTGGCAATCAAGGTAATCCTTACCTCATCCCCCATGCTGGGGTCCTGAACCACACCGAAGATGATGTTAGCCTCAGGGTCTACGGCTTGCTTGATGACATCAGCCGCTTCATTGACCTCAAACAGGGTAAGGCCGCTGCCACCAGCAACGTTGAATAATACGCCCTTCGCCCCCTCAACCGAAACATCCAACAAGGGGCTAGCCAGGGCTTCGTGAGCCGCAGCCACCGCCCGGTCCTTACCTGAACCCACGCCCATGGACATCCAGGCTGGGCCAGCGTCCTTCATCACCGTCTTAACATCGGCAAAGTCAAGATTAATTAAGCCCGGGACAGTGATAACCTCAGCGATAGCCTGAACTCCGTGACGCAGCACATCGTCAGCCATCTTAAAGGCATTATCCACCACCGTATGCTGGTCACAGAGGTCGAGCAAGCGGTCGTTAGGGATGATGATAAGGGTATCAACCTTGCCCAGGAGGCGAACAACGCCGTCCTCGGCTACCTCATTACGGTGGACGCCTTCAAAGGTGAACGGCTTGGTGACGACAGCAATGGTCAGAGCCCCGGTCTGCTTGCTTACCTCAGCTACCACCGGGGCGGCTCCGGTGCCGGTGCCGCCGCCCATACCGCAGGTGATGAACACCATATCAGAGCCGTCGAGGAGTTCCTTAAGCTCGTCACGGTTCTCTTCGGCCGCCTTCTGACCCAGGTTATGGTCACCACCTACCCCCAGCCCTCTGGTGAGCTTCTCTCCAAGCTGGACACGGATAGGGGCTTCGGTAATGGCCAGGGCTTGGGCATCGGTATTCATGCCGATGAACTCCACCCCTTGAATCTGCTCCCTGACCATGCGGGTCACCGCGTTACAGCCACCGCCACCCAGGCCGCAAACCTTAATCTTAGCTGGATTAGGACTGAAGGTTGTTTTTGCCATTTCCCCCTCCTTTCTTGTCCACTAAAGTTTTAAAGAATTAAAGCTAGTGGAACAGGTTAGCAATTCGGGAAACTAAGTGTCGCAAACCTAAGCCAGAACTGCGACGCCGCCAAGCTTGCATCTCTCTATGCTTGCCTCCCCAGAGCAACAGGCCAACGCTGGTGGCGTATGCCGGGTCATGAAGGGCATCAGCGATGCCGGTTATCTTGCCGGGAACGCCCACCCTTACCGGGAGCTGCAAAGTATTGCGTCCCAGGGTCTCTATACCAGCCAAGTTGGCACTGCCTCCGGTGAGCACTAAACCATCAGGGACCAATGTTTCGTATTCAGAGTTTGGCATCTCTAGCACGATAAGCCTCAGTATCTCCTCAACCCTGGCCCGGATAATGTCGCACAGGTCCTGGTGAGAGACACCATGCCCATTGGTCAACAGGGTATCTTTGCTTGAACTAGGCTTGGTCTCATAAATGGGGGTAACACTGCCATACTTCTTCTTCATCTCCTCGGCAACATCAAACGGCAGCCCCAGACCAATAGCAATATCCCTGGTGATTTGATAACCGGCTACAGGTAGAATAGCGGTATGCCAGATGCTCCCCTCTCTGAAGATAGCAATATCGGTGGTGCCACCTCCTATATCAGCCAGGATGACGCCCACCTGCTTCTCATCATCAGTGAGTACCGCCTCGCTACTGGCTAAAGGCTCCAGAATAAGGTCATCAATATCCAGGCCGATGCCTCGTATGCACTTCACCAGATTCTGAACCGAAGTTACGGCGGCGGTGATGATATGCGCCTCCACATCCAGTCTAAAGCCATGCATTCCTATCGGGTTCTTGACCCCTGATTGACCATCAACAGCGTAACCGCGAGGAATAACATGGAGTAGCCTTCTATCGACAGGAACCTTAATGCTACGGGCAGTTGTCAACACCCGCCTCAGGTCTTCAGAGCGCACCAGCCGGTCATTGCGAGTAATGGCGACCACCGCCCGGTTATTCAGCGAGCTGACATGCCGTCCGGTCACGCCGACGTAAGCCGATTCCACCTTGTAACCGCTGGCCTGCTCGGCTTTCTTCACCGACTGTCGGACCGATTCTCTGGCTTCATTGATGTTGACCACCAGCCCCTTGTGCAACCCTACCGATGGGGTAACACCCACGCCGATAACCCTGATATTACCCCCACCATCCATATCGGCTATGACGGTGCATACCTTAGTGGTGCCAACATCGATAGAAGTCAAGATGCTCCGCTTTTTCATCTACCCCCTCCTTACGATATATTCAAAACATCGATTGATATTACCTCTCACATCTTCAAACCTCCCCATATTAAAGATTTCGGTAAAGACCGAAAGAAATCACTTAAAGTCCAGGCCGGTAATACGCTCGGCCGCTCGTAACCGGGCACTGCGGCTGCGAGGATTAGACCGGAGCTCCCCAATAGAAGGGGTAAGAACCTTTTTATTAATTAACTTGAGGCAGGCTTTTTCTCCGCTTGCCTCCTGGCGCATGAAATTCTTGACTATGCGGTCCTCCAGGGAGTGATAGCTGATAACCACCAGCCTGCCCCCGAAGCCAAGAAGAGCGGTTGCCTGTTTTAGGGCTGGCTCCAGGTGCTCAAGTTCCTGGTTGACCGCAATTCGTAGCGCCTGGAAGGTCCTGGTGGCCGGGTGAATCCGCCCCCGCCGGCCGCCCACCGCCCGCTCTATGACCTCAGCTAACTCGAGGGCGGTGGTTATGGGACGCTGCCGCACAATCTGGCGGGCTATCTGGTGGCTATAGCGCTCCTCGCCGTAGGCCTTTATAAGCTGGGCCAACTGCCTCTCGGGGGAAGAATTGATAATATCGGCAGCTGTGATATCCTGGTCGGGACTCAAACGCATGTCCAGGGGGCCGTCATGCTGGAAGCTGAAACCACGGTTATCCTGTTCCAGCTGCAGGGAGGAGAGACCCAAATCAAACAATATACCGTGTACCGGGAAAAAGTTATACTTGATGGCGATTTCTCGAAGACCAGAGAAGTTAGCCTTCACCAGCAGGATGGAATGGCGGTAGGCTTCAAGCCTGGTGGTAGCTACCTCTATCGCCCTGGGGTCGGCATCAATGCCCAGTAACTGCCCCCCGGGCGAGCTGCGTTCCAGGATGGCAGCGGCATGACCGCCAGCCCCAATGGTGGCGTCAATATAGCGACCTCCGGGCTGAACGTTTAAAGCCTTGATGGTCTCGGCAAGCAATACCGGGGTATGGCTTGGTGCTACCGACATGGCTAAGCTCATTATTGACGCCTCTCCAGACTCTCTATAATCTGCCAAGCCTGCTCCCGGCTTAAAGCCTTCTCTTCTGCCCAGTGCGCCTTATTCCACAGCTCAAGATAATTGTTGGCTCCAGCGATAACCACCTCGTCAACAATCTCAGAATACAGCTTCAGCTGAATTGGTATGGCTATTCTGCCTTGGCCGTCCATCTTGATGTTAAAGGCAGTAGCAAAAATAGCCCGATTTAACCTTCTCACCTTACCGCGAGTAAGCGAAGTGCCGGTAAGCTCACCAGCCAGCTTTCGCCACTCGGGCAAGGGATAGACGGTGATGCACTTTTCTATCCCCTCCGCCAGCCACATCCCCGCCTTCAGTTCGCCTCTGAACCTAGGCGGGATAGGCACCCTGCCCTTTTCATCAACCTTATACTCATATTCACCAAAGAACATATCCCACTCCAGCAAGTGGTCTAAAAGTAGATAGAACTGGGTGCCCTATTTTGACTCCGCTGACTCATGGACCAACTCTCTTCGCTCCAGGCTAAGCCCATTAAAATAAAGCTTAATCAAGAGCCGAAGAAAGTCCGAGCTTTGAAGTCCAAGCCTTTCTGCTTCCCTTTCTATCCGGTTACTGTCCTCTACATCGATTACAAATCTTACCAATTTCTGCATATATCTTACCACAATCTCCCACTTTCTACCATTCATAGCACAGATTATCCCCTTTTGTCAATACCCCTTTAGATTAAATCCCTATAAACTGGCCTATTTGGCTAAAATGGGGGGGTATTTAGTAACCCCTCACCCTTTATCCCTCTCCCCTTGCCAAGGGGAGAGGGGGGAAACAAAAAGAGGGGGCGAAGCCCCCTCTTTAAACTACTCCCCCTTCTCTTTTCCAGGGAAGGGAGTTGGGGGATAGGGTATTAAACAATTTTGCTATACCCTCTTTATGTGATAAAATAGAATTTGCTCTAATCTGGAGCAGTATTATGTTTAAGCTGGGCATTATCACCATCAGCGATAGGTCTTCGCAGGGAAAGCGCCCTGACCAGAGCGGCCAAGCAATCCGGGAGAGCTTTTCTACCGCCGATTGCCAGGTGGTCAGGTATGAGGTCATTCCCGATGAGAGAGATATTATTGCCGCTAGGCTCACCCAGTGGGCCGACGAGGGCAAGGTTGATGTCATCATCACCACCGGCGGCACCGGCCTGGGCCCGCGCGATGTTACCCCGGAGGCTACCCTCTCGGTGGTGGATAAGGTGGTGCCGGGACTGGCCGAGATGATGAGAGCCCGTTCTTTCAGCGCCACCCCCTTCGCCCTACTGAGCCGGGCGATGGCTGGGACCAGAAAAAAGTGCCTTATTATCAACCTGCCGGGCAGCCCCAAGGCAGTCCGGGAGTGCCTTGAGGTAATCCTGCCGGTCATCCCCCACGCGGTGGGGGTCATTAAAGGAGAGATAACCGAGCATAAAGATATAGAGGAGGGAAAGGGTGCACATTGATGTTTTGACCCTGTTTCCCCAGATGTTCCAGGATATATTCAGCCTGGGCATCTTTAAAAGGGCTATAGACCAGAAACTGGTGAGCTTGGGCATTCATAATATCCGGGACTATACCCATGACAAACACCACACCGCCGATGACTACCCTTATGGCGGTGGCGCCGGCATGGTGCTAAAACCAG
>CAZQXA010000050.1:0-8556 GCA_964597155.1 uncultured Dehalococcoidales bacterium | reverse complement strand
GCGCCGGCAGTGTCAACCACGCCACCGGCACCTTTGATATGCGGCAGATGGGCGGGCTGCGCCGTTTTATGCCCTGGACCTATGCCACCTTTCTTATTGCCTCTTTAAGCATCGCCGGCATCTGGCCGCTGGCTGGATTCTGGAGCAAGGACGAGATTCTGGCGGCTTCGCTGGAGAACCAGCCGGTGCTTTTCTACCTGGCGATGATAACGGTGTTTATGACCGCTTTCTATATGTTCCGGGTGGTCTTCATGACCTTTGGCGGTAGTTACCGGGGCGGCGCCGGGGCTAGAGGCAAGCCCCACGAATCGCCCTCGGTTATGGTTATGCCCATGGTGGTGCTGGCGATTCTGGCGGTGGTCTCCGGCTTCTGGAATGTTACCGGCAATTTTAGCGCCCTTTTTGGTGAAGGCGAAACTCATAGCTTTGCCCAGGGCTTTCTGGGTATTCTGGAGCACCCCTTGCCCTGGATATCGCTGATACTGGCCGGCTTAGGCATCCTGCTTGCCTACGTCATCTATAGTGCTAAGTGGCTATCGGCGGAGAGCATCGGTAAATTGTTCAGGCCATTATATACCCTGTTCTACCGCAAATACTGGTTTGACGAGCTCTATGAGAAGGTCTTTGTGGGCAAGGTTCTGTTTAAGGGCTTCTTCGCCGGCCTAGAGGGGCTTGATACCTATGGCGTTGATGGTGCGGTAAACGGCATCGCTAATGGAGCTATGGCTACGGGCAGAGCCATCAGGAAAGCCCATACTGGGCAACTGCAATTATATGGTCTGTTCATCGGCATCGGTATTCTGGCGATTATTCTCTGTTTATATTTCTTTGGCTAGAGGAGTTTTTAGCAACCTATCCCCCTGACCCCCTTCCCTTGATAAGGGAAGGGGGGAGCAGAGAAAGAGAGGGGGCTTTGCCCCCTCTCTAAAGACTCTTCTCCGGGAGGGAAAAAGGTTAAAGGAGAGTCTAAAGAGGGGCGAAGCCCCTATAGGGTGGGGTATAGGGAGTTTTAGAGGCACTAGCCTATGAGGGTGGGTTCGGGTGGGAAGAAAAACTATTTAAAAAGGGGGAGGGGGTAAAGAAAGAATGTCTATAGGAGAAGGGTGGGTTGGACTTTAATTACCTTACCTGGATAATCTTCCTGCCGGTGGTGGGGGCAATACTTATTGCCTTTATCCCCCGCCTGTCACCGGGGAAGATAAAGAGCCTGGCGGCTATCTTTACCTTTGTGCCGCTGGCTCTATCCATCCATCTCTTCACCATCTTCGACCGCTCTTCGGGCGCCATCCAGTTTGAGGAAAATCTCTCCTGGATTCCGGCAATAAACGCCAACTACCACCTGGGCGTTGATGGGCTTAGCCTGCCCCTGGTGCTATTGATGGCTCTCCTCGGTTTTCTGGTGGTCCTCATCTCCTGGAAGATTAACTTGAGGATTCGTGAGTACTTTGCCTGGCTGCTGCTTCTGGAGACCAGCATTCTGGGGGTATTCTGCTCCCTTGACCTGCTTCTCTTCTTCCTCTTCTGGGAGATAGAGGTCATCCCCATGTATTTCTTAATCTCCATCTGGGGGACGGGGCGGAAGGAATACTCGGCGATAAAGTATGTTGTTTATACCTTGTTCGGCAGCGCCATGATGCTGGCCGGCATCCTCAGTCTCTACTTTACCACCGGCAGCCTGAACATGGTGGATATAGCCCAGGGGGGCTTGGGCATGGTGCAGACAATTATGCCGGCGACGGCTATCTTCTTCCTGCTCCTGGTTGGCTTTGCCGTGAAATTGCCCGTCTTCCCCTTGCACACCTGGCTGCCTGATGCCCACACCGATGCCCCGACGGCGGTGAGCGTGGTGCTGGCTGGGGCGCTGCTTAAGATGGGCGGCTACGGCATGATTCGGCTATGCGTTAGCTTCTTCCCCCAGGTTGCCCGGGAGCACGCCCTCGGTCTGATAATACTGGCGGTGATAAGCGTCCTCTACGGGGCCGCGGTAACCCTGAGGCAGACCGACTTAAAGAGGCTGATTGCCTATTCCAGCATCAGCCATATGGGCTATGTCCTTCTGGGCGTCTTTGCTCTGGGGCAGGTAAGTATGGTGGGGGCTGGTCTGCAGATGTTCAGCCACGGCATTATCACCGGGCTGCTCTTTGCCATGGCTGGTCTGGTGATGCACAACGCCGGGGAAAGGGATTTAAATAAGCTGGGCGGCCTGGCCCGGCAGATGCCGATTATTGTCGTTATCTTCTCGGTGGCGGGAGTGGCTTCTCTGGGGCTGCCGACCACCAGCGGCTTTGCCGCCGAGTTCCTGGTCTTTATCGGCAGCTTTTCCAGCAACGTGGTTAGCGGCATTCAAGTCTACACCATCCTCGGTGTGGTGGGCATCGTCATCACCGCCGGCTATATCCTGTGGATGCTGCAAAGGGTTTTCTACGGCCAGCCGCTGAGGCAGTTTGCCAAAGTCAAGGACGCCGATATTCTGGAGCGGGTTTACATGTTTGTTTTTGTGGCTGTGATTATGGTGGTCGGTATCTACCCGGCAATCCTGACCGATGTCATCAAGGCGGGCATTACACCGGTGATGGGGTTATTAGGTGGTTAAACTATGTTGAATTTTGGGCTAGTTATACCGGAGCTGACCCTGGCGGCTACCGCCCTGGTCGTCATTCTGCTTGACCTGGTTATCCAGCGCAAGGGAGTGCTGGTGGTAGTCGGTATAATCGGCATTGCGGTAGCCGCCGGCTTCACCATAGCCATGTGGGGGGGCAGCTCCGAGCTTATCTTTAACGATATGCTGGTGGTGGACAACTTCGCCCTCTTCTTCAAGCTATTGTTTTTGGTCATCGCCGCCCTGGTCATGCTGGCCTCGGTGGACTATGTCTCCAAGCTCTCCCGCTTTCAGGGGGAATACTACGCCCTGGTGCTGCTGGCGGCACTGGGCATGATGCTGATGGCGGCCACCGCCGAGTTAATCTCCATCTATATTGCCCTGGAGCTCGCCAGTATCTCTTTATATGCCCTGGTCGGCTTTCTCAAGGACCCCAAATCAACCGAGGCCTCGCTCAAATATCTCTTGCTGGGGGCGGTGGCTTCGGCGGTGCTGCTCTTCGGCATGGCGCTGGTCTTCGGCTTCACCGGCCAGACGCAGCTGGGAGAGATTGCCCAGGCTATCCAGGGTATGTCGCTTGAGGGCGTTATGTCCAGCCCCGGGCTTGTCTTAGGTCTGGTTTTGATGATAGCCGGCTTCGGCTTTAAGATCGCCGCCGTTCCCTTCCATATGTGGGTGCCCGATGTTTACGAGGGGGCGCCGACGCCGATAACCGCCTACCTTTCTGTAGCCAGCAAGGCAGCTGGCTTCGCTGTTATCTTGCGGATTTTCTATTCCGCCTTCGGGCTGCCATCCTGGCTTAGCCTGGACTGGGGTCTGGTCTTCGCCGTGCTGGCGGCCATCGGCATGACCCTGGGCAATGTCATTGCCCTACCCCAGACCAACATCAAGCGCATGCTGGGTTACTCCAGCATCGCTCAGGCGGGCTACCTCATGGTGGGGCTGGCTACGGTGGGGATTGCCTCCTCTGGCGATGTTGTCGGCAGGAGTGCCCTCCTCTTTTTCCTGGTCAGCTACGCCCTGACCAACCTGGGCGCCTTTACCGCCATTATTGCTATCTCCAACAAGGTTAACAGTGACCTGATTTCTGACTATACGGGCATGGGCCGGCGGGCACCGCTGCTGGCTTTGGCCCTGACCCTTTGCCTTGTCTCCCTGATTGGCATGCCGCCCGCCGCCGGCTTTATGGCCAAGTTCTATATCTTCAGCGGGGCGGTGCAGCAAGACCTGCTGTGGCTGGTGGTTATTGCCGTAATCAATAGCGTGATATCCGCCTACTACTATCTGAGGGTGGTCAAGGTGATGTGGCTGGGTAAGCCGGCTTCGGAGGCGAAGGTGCCCTCTTCCGGAGCGCTCAGGGTGGCTTTGGCCCTGTCCTGCTTTGGTGTCTTGCTATTAGGCATTATCCCCGGCTTCGCCATGAAGCTAGCTGAGATGGCGGCTAAGATGTTCGGGTTTTAGGTGTCTTTTTCTCCACCCCGCCCCCAGTTTTTAACCTTTGTTTTTCTTCCCACCCAGCCCGCCCTCATAAGTTTCATCTCTAAAACTCTGTTACCCCACCCTGCTTGTTTTTTGGGGGGATGAGAGAAAGAATAACCGCCGACCTTATAGGGTGGTGGGTGGGAATAGATATAAATAGTTGGTGGCTAACACCCCTTTTCTTTGGCGGGGGAGTTGGTGTATAGTTTTGATTAATCATTAAACAAGGTAATCTCTAGCTTGAGAGGAGGTAAAAATATTGTTATATGTATTTCTTCTAGCCGCCATCGTGTTAATCATCCTGGCGATAGTCAAAATCGGTAGCCTAGCCTTTCAGCTTACCGGCATGGAGCCCAAAATAGCTATGTTCCAGGCTCTGTCCGCCTTCACCAATACCGGCTTTACCACCACCGCCTCTGAGGACGTGGTGCAACACCGTAAAAGGCGGGTGATAGCCTCCGTCTTAATTCTCCTGGGCTACATTGGCATCGTCGGCGTCATTGTGACCCTGGTTCGCTCCTTTGCTACCGAGGCTGGCAATTGGCTGCCCACTTTGAAGCGAGTGGTGTTTATCATGCTTGGCCTATATGCCCTCTATTTTATATTTATATTCAGCCCGCTGGGCCGGAGGTTTAACCGCTATTGTGAGCGGAAGAATAGAAAGGTATAATGGCTAATAGCGGTGCTAAATATAAGGAATAGCCAGTGAACCGAACCCGGGGCTTTGTCAATCAAAACCGGTTTAAGTCGGGACGGGCGATTAAAAGGCTCGGCAAGGTAGCGTCTTTTCGGCGTAGAAAGAAGGTCAAGAATTGAAGGGAAAATTAAGCTGGCCCATATTCTGGGCGCTGGTGGCAGTTTTTATTGTCATCGTATGTTACTTTGCCATTCCACTGTTTAGAGACGCACTCTCCGGCTCTTATTTGCTGTTGGCGCCGCTTATTGTCTTCTTCCTTTTGGGCATTGCCCTCATCGTTTTCACGCTGAGGGAAAAGTTTAGCGGGACGCTTAAAATATTCTTTCTGCTAGCCGGGGCTTCCGCTGCCGGCTTTCTCATCTTTGTTCTCCTGCACAACGCCTTCTCTGTTTTGGGCACAACGATCGGTCACCGACCGGTATGGAGTCATCTGGCGGATTTCCTTGATGGTGCCTTCTTCGTCATGGCTGTCCCGGTATGCCCGTTGGGGTTTTTGGTGGGGGCTATTGGCAGTATCGTTCTCCGCCTCAAAAAATCAGGCTCGGGCTAACCGTACTACGGCCGCCTTGACACCTTTAAAGGGGCGATGTTACACTTCCCTTGCTTCCGGGGAGCGAGATTTTTCTTAAAAAGTTGTTACCAAGCGGGTTATAGTCTATGAAGAGGATTGGCATTCTCTATCACCCCATGATTGAAGTCGCCCATACCTTGGCTCGGGAAGTGAAGGATTTTCTCTCCGCCAAGGGGGTATCGGTATGGCTATGCTCTGCCTGGGAAGGGGAAAAGGCTAAGTCTCTAGTTAAAAACACCGAGCTGCTCCTTACCGTCGGCGGCGATGGCACTATCCTAAGGGCGGCTCAGGTAGCGGTTGCCGCTCAAATCCCAATTACCGGGATTAACCTGGGCAGGCTGGGCTTTATGACCGAGCTCAGTGCTGAGGAGGCCAGGGATAAACTGGCGGCTTTGCTTGAGGGCAAGGGCTGGCTGGACGAGCGGGCTATGCTTGAGGCTGAGCTTGGTGCCGGCTCCGGGCCGGTGAGCACCTTTTATGCCCTGAACGATGTGGTGGTGGCGCGGGGGGCGATAGCTCGGGTGGTCTATATAGAAGCCAGCATTGACGGCGAGCCGCTGACCACCTATAAGGCTGACGGCGTTATTGTGGCTACGGCCACCGGCAGCACTGGCTATTCGCTCTCTGCCGGCGGTCCTATACTTCATCCCCAGGCCAAGGAATTCCTGATGGCGCCAATATTGCCCCACCTCAGCCTGGCTTACCCTCTGGTATTACCGGCTGAGGCCGTGGTCAGGCTGCGCCTGACCACCGCCCATCAGGCGGGCTTGAGTATTGATGGTCATCTAAACCTGCCTCTGGAGAGTGGCGCCGTCATTACCGTAAAACGTAGCCCTAAAAGCGGCCGTTTCTTGAGGATTCACCCTAAGGACGTTTTTTATAGCTCTCTGGAACAAAAATTGAAAGGGAAGCAACACGTTGAAGGTAGAAAAAGCTAGAATTAGCGATGTCCCCCAGATGCATCAGCTAATCAACCACTTTGCCGAGAAGGACGAGATGCTGCCCCGCTCGCTTAGCGAGCTCTATGAGAACATGAGGGATTGTTTTGTGGTCAGGGAAGGGGAGCAGCTGGTCGCCTGTGCCGCCCTGCATGTTTTCTGGTCAGACCTGGCGGAGGTAAGGTCGCTGGCGGTAGCCGAGGGCAGCCAGGACAAGGGCATTGGCCTCCAGTTGGTCAAGGCTTGCCTTGCGGAGGCTGAATCACTTGGTATCAGCACCCTCTTTTGCCTCACCTACAAGCCAGCCCTTTTTGAGAAGCTCAGCTTCTCTATAGTAGACAAGATGGAGCTGCCCAGGAAGGTCTGGACTGAGTGCTACCGCTGCCCCAAGTTCCCCGATTGCGACGAGGTAGCTCTTATCTATCACCCGGAGGTCTAGCTTGGCTGAAGAAGAGACGCTATCCCGCCGAATGGTCTATGAGGGGCGAGCGATAAGGTTGCGGGTTGATACCGTCAGGACGGCCGGTGGTCGCCAGACAACGCGGGAGGTTGTGGAGCACAGCGATTGCGTGGCGGTTATCGCTGTTGACGATGAAGACAATATCCTGCTGGTAAGCCAGTTCCGCAAGCCGATAGAGAAGGAATTACTGGAGATACCAGCCGGCGGTATTGACCCTGGCGAAACCCCGGAGGACTGCGTCCGCCGCGAGATGCGTGAGGAGACCGGCTTTCTCCCCCAAAAAATAGAACGGCTGGGCGGCTTCTACTCCGTTCCCGGTTACGGCACCGAATACCTCTATCTTTATCTGGCTACCGACCTTGTTTCCCGCCCGCTTCAGGCCGAGGACAGCCCGGGCATCAGCTTGGTACGGGTACCAATGCTTAAGATTCGGGGCCTTATCGCTTCAGGCGCCATCTGTGATGCCAAGAGCATTGCCGGGCTGCTCTTCTTTCTGGAGTATCGGAAATCAGCCCAGAGTGTCTAGGAGCTTGCGCCCGCCGAGAAGATGCATGTGCAGATGGGGCACCACCTGCCCGCCTTCTTTACCGCAGTTTATCACCAGCCGATAGCCACCCTTAGCCACGCCTTCCTTTTTTGCCAGCCGGTTGGCAATAGCTACCATCTGTCCGATGAGGCTAAAGTCGGCGGGGGATAGCTGGGTGAGAGAGGGGATATGTCTTCGGGGAATGATAATTAGGTGCAGCGGCGCCTGCGGCTTGATATCGCGGAAGGCGATTACTTCTTTGTCCTGGTAGACGATGTCCCCGGGGATTTTGCCGGCGGCAATCTGGCAGAAAATACAGTCCATTATTTGTTCCCTCTTAAGTCTTTCTTCTTGCCTCCACCCCACTTGAGTTCTTCTTCCCACCCTAACCCGCCCTACAGGGGCTTCGCCTCTAAAACTTTCTTTTCCCTCCCCCTAAGAAGAAATTTATAGAAGTATCACTTCTGTAGGGTGGGAGGGTGGGAAATAAAACGCACTCCAAAAGCCAGGCAATCTCCCCGTTTATTGTTTACTCTTTTGAAACTTAGCCCTTCCCTGTTCAAAGAGGTCTGCCCCGTAGATATCGCTGGCAACAATAGCCGGGAAGTCCTCTACAGCAAGCCGCATGACTGCCTCGGGCCCCAAATCATCGTAGGCGGTGGCCTCCGCCTGTTTAATTGATTTAGATAGCAAAGCGCCAGCGCCACCGGTTGCCACCAGGTAAACGGCTTTATATTTTTTGATAGCCTCTCTTACCTCTGTAGAGCGATTACCCTTGCCAATCATGGCTCTGATGCCGGCGGCGAGGAGGCGCGGGGTATATTTATCCATACGGCTACTGGTGGTGGGACCGGCGGAGCCAATGACCTGCCCCGGTCTGGCTGGTGACGGCCCCATATAGTATAGCGTCTGCCCTTTAAGGTCGAAGGGCAGTTTTTCTCCTCTCTCCAGGGCAAGGCTGATTCTAAGGTGGGCGGCGTCCCGGGCGGTATAAATAACACCGGAAATGGTGACTTGCGTGCCTGCGGTCAGCTTTTCGATTACTTTGGTATCAATTGGCGATGTAATGTTCATCAGCCCCACCCCTCTATTTAAATATGTCTATATTCCCACCCGGCCCGCCCTCATAGGCTTCGCCTCTAAAACTCTCTTCCCCCCTTAAGGAGTATTAAAGAGGTCTGACCTCTATTTATAATATCGCCTCCTTATGGCGGGCGCTATGGCATTGTAAGTTGACGGCTACCGGCAGGCTGCCGATATGGGTGGGCATAACTAAAGCATGCACG
>CAZQXA010000049.1:0-8638 GCA_964597155.1 uncultured Dehalococcoidales bacterium | reverse complement strand
CGGTGAGGGCCCCCCCTACAACAACATTGCCTCCCCCGACATACTGCTTTGTCGCGCCCCCCTGCAAGAAGAAGAAATAGACAGGACCAATGTAAGCGGTGCTGACTGTGCCAGATACCGTAACCACCGTCCCGGGCCCGCCCTGGGTCGGGTTAAGGTTTATAGCCGCCTGGACCGGGGTGGCTGGTATGGCCAGCATCAGCAGGGAAAGAACAACGGCTACAGCCAGAATGCGGAAAAACCTGTTATATTTCACCTTTCACCTCCAACTGTCTTCGGTAAAAGCTATCTAATAATAAGCTATGGTTTGATTATATGTCAATGCCCGCTAGAAGAAAATACGACAAAATAATATTGACTGTGATAGAACAATTGTGCTACTATTTCAGGGCGCAGTTTTCTAAAGAGGCAAGAAGCTATGGGTTTGGATGAGAGCGATTTGGATTTGCTGCCTGAGTATTGTCGTTACCGAGATGATGGCTGCGAATTTGCCAATTCCTGCCTCAACTGCCCTTTCCCAGACTGTATCTATGCCCAGCCCGGGGGCAGGCAGAAGTGGCTGCAAAGGCTCCGAGACAAAGAGGTGTTGAAACTATGCACCGCCCAGGGTAAAGGAGCCAAGGAGCTGGCAGTTATGTTCGGCGTTAGCCAGCGCACCATCCAGAGGGTATTAAAGAGAGCCAGAGACCAATCGACCCCAAAAATCAAGAATTACGGGGGCTAAAAAATGAATAAAACTTCCATTACCGCCCAGCTAAACCGCCATGACTTAGACCGCCTAAGAGATTACCGCCAGCGGCTTGATTTCTACCATGGCCGGCAGTGGGAAGGCAGGGAAAGGTGGGGGGAGAAGAGGCTCACCTTCAACTACACCAAGGTTTTTATAGACAAGATAGCTTCATATCTAACGGCGGGCATTAACTTTGCCGTGGAAGCGGTGGGGGGCTCGGAGGAGGATAAAGCAAAAGCACAAAGAGCCGAGGCCGTCCTGCACCAGGTCTATGAGGACAACAACCTGGAGCAGCTCGACCTGGAGACCGAGATTGATTGCGCCGTCCTGGGCGATGGCTGCTACAAGGTTATCTGGGACGGCGAAGCTAAGAGGGTGAGGATTACCGCCCCCGATGTCCAGGGCATCTACGCCTGGTGGCTGGGGGATGATACCTCAAGGGTATGGAGGGTAGCCTCCAAATACAGCCTGACCGCCGAAGAAGCCGAGTTCCTCTATCAGGTTAAGCCCAGGGCTAAGCAGGCGACCATTGTTGAGCTCTGGAGCGACGGGGAATTTGAGCTTTACCTGGATGACGCCCTGATTGAGCACAAGCCCAACCCCTACGGCTTTATCCCCTTTATCATCTACCCCAACCTCAGGGAGCCCAAGAAGTTCTGGGGCGTCTCCGATTTATCCCAGATTATGGAGGCGCAGCGGGAGCTCAATCGGGCGATGTCACAATTATCGCGGATACTGGAGCTTTCGGGCAATCCCATCGCCGTCCTGGAGAACGTGGAGGAGTCCGAGGATATTACCGTTAGACCCGGGGCGGTCTGGAACATCCCCGAGGATGCTAAAGCCTATCTGCTTGACCTCCTGCAGGGGGGCGGGGTCAGGCTGCACGTAGATTATATAAACCTATTATATAGAATCCTGCATGACATATCGGAGTCTCCGCGGGCTGCCTTTGGCGGCACGGAGAGAGACCTGTCCGGGGTAGCCCTTGAGATTGAGCTTAACCCCCTGCTGCAGAAGGTGAGGCGAAAGCGGATTATCCGAACCGCGGTCTATAACCGCAGGAACCGTTTGATTTTAAAGCTCCTGGAGAGGTACCAGGGCGAGAGCTTTGGTCAAAACCGCCTGCGGGTAGTCTGGAGCCCGATACTGCCTCAGGACTTAAGCCGGCTGGTTGCCAACGAGCAGACGCTGGTTCAGAACGGCATCCACTCCCGGCGACGGGCTATGGAGGAAATAGGGGTTAAGGACTCGGAGGACGAGTTCAAGCGGTGGCTGGAGGAGAGGGGGACTATCCTCACTATGAATAAAGAGCTTAACGCCAAATCAAGCCGAACGGAGAGTGAGAGAGCTTAAAGCCAGGGCTTGGGGCGTTAGTGAATCTCCATCATAAGGAGGTGGAAATTGCCAGATAATAATTCACCCCAAAAATCAGGAGCTTTGGGGAGCCCAGAGAATAACCAGGAGCCCAGCGGGGAGGAGCTGGCCGAAAAGAACGCCCGCATCTCGGAACTGGAGCAAGCCTTAGCCAGCCGGGATAACCAGATTGCCGACCTCAAGCAATCGCTAGCGGAACTGGAGCAGAGGCTGACCGAGGCTGATGACAGGCTGGCGCAGGCGGTATCAAGCTACCGGGCGCTGGCAGTCAGAGCCAACCCCGGTGTGCCCGAGGAGGCGATAACGGGAGAGAGCATTGAGGAGATTGATGCCTCTCTGGCCAGTGCCCAAGCCCTCATTGAGCGGGTAAGGCAGGAGCTGGAGGCTGAAATCGCCAGAGGCAGAATCCCGGCCGGGGCGCCACAGAGGACGCCAGCCGACCTTTCTGCCCTGTCCCCGCGGGACAAGATTCAACAGGCAATAGGAGAAAGGAGATAGAAAATGGCTTTAACATTAGATGAGGCAGCCAAGCTGTCCAATGATATGCTACTTCAAGGGGTGGTGGAGACCATCGTCAAGGACTCGCCCGTCCTCCAGCAGCTATCCTTCATCGAGATTGTGGGCAACGTCCTGACCTACAACCAGGAGAAGACCCTGCCCACCATCGATTTCTACAATGTCGGCGACCCCTGGACTGAGTCCACACCGACATTTGAGCAGAAAACGGCTTCTTTAAAGATTATGGGCGGTGACGCCGATGTCGATAACTTCCTCAAGGCGACCCGAAGCAATATCCAGGACCTGGAGGCGGCCGTGGTTGAGCTGAAGGCTAAGGCGCTCAAGGACAAGTTTGAGGAGAGCTTTATCTACGGCGATTCTACCGATACCAAGCAGTTTGATGGCTTAAGGAAGCTCATTGACACCACCACCGCCGGCGACCAGGTAATAGCCATGGGGGCTACCGGGGCTACCCTTACCCTGGCTAAGCTGGACGAGCTTATTGACACCGTAAAGGGGGGCAAGCCCGATATCCTGCTGATGAGCCGGCGCTCGCGCCGCAAGATAAACGCCCTGGTCAGGGCAGCCGGCGGCATGATTGAGACCGATAGAGACAATTGGGGTAACTTCGTCCAGTTGTGGGACGGCATTGCCATTGGCGTCAACGACTGGATACTGGATACCCATGTCCTCACCAACAGCCTGGAGACGGCAACCACCGGCGGCACCTGCTCCACTATCTATGCCTTCCAGATGGGGGAAGGCGCTCTATGCGGCTTAACCAGCCCCGGTCACCTGACCGTGGAGCCAATCGGCTCGCTGGAGACCAAGGACGCATCACGAACCCGCATTAAGTGGTACTGCTCACTGGCCCTTTTCAGCTCAATCAAGGCAGCCGCTTTAATCGGGGTTGAGGACTAAAATCAAGCTAGTTCCGGGGGAGCCCTTCTTAAAGAAGGGCTCCCCCAAGTCGAAGACTCTTCGAGGAGGGAAAAATGGAAAAGCAAGACATGGCAAGGTGGATTTGTAATTACCGGCTCAGTAAATACCACCAGGATATTTCACCCTACCGCGGTCTGGAGCCAGCCTTCTATGAGAAGTTCCAGCCTTATGAGGTGATTGAGGGCGAGGGTAACTGCCTGCTTAATTCCGGCATCAATGAGATGTGGGACTTAATTATCGGCGAGGCGGCTAACCACTTTAATAATGCCAACAGCCGGATTGGTGTTGGCGATTCCAATACTGCTGCCGACCCGACTGATACCGACCTTAAAGCTGCGGTCAACAAGACCTATAAGGGTATGGAAACCGGTTATCCCACCTCTACTACCCAGAAGGCGACCTTCAAATCCAGCTTCGGTGACGCCGAAGCCAACTATACCTGGAACGAATGGGTGGTGAAGCAGGCAACCAGCGCTATATGCCTTAATCGCAAGGTTGAGAACCTGGGCACAAAATCAAGCGGCACCTGGACGCTGGAAGTCAGCATCACTTTGAGCTAATAGAGTACGAGGGGGGCTTAAACGGCTCTCCCTCTGCTTATGGGGAGCTAAATGGCAACTGAGATTTTAAGACCAAATGCGGCTGGGGATTTAACCCAATTGACCCCTTACCCTAATGGGGGGGAGGCTAATTGGGAAGATGTTGACGAGGTAACCCCAGACGAGGATAGCACTTACGTTAAGTGTACCCAGTGGGCTTGGGGTTTGACAGACCTGTATAATCTACCTGCTTCCAGTGGCGCAGGCACAATCAATAAGGTAACAGTTTATGCCCGTTGCCGGAACGATGTAACAACTACGAGAACGTCGCTCAAGATTGCCCTTAAAACTGGCGGGACTCTCTACGAAGGTAGCGAAATACAGGTAACTACTAGCTATGTCAATTACTGGCAAGAGTGGGCCAACAACCCCGCTACAGGGTCAGCATGGACATGGGAGCAGATAGACGCCCTTCAAATTGGCGTAACCCTTCGCCAAGGGGCAGGTGCTTCTACTATGCGCTGTACCCAGGCCTACGTTGAGGTTGATTACACGGCGGTAGCCGAAAAAACCTCTGCCGATACCGGCTCCGGGGTTGATGCCGTCACTTCTCTGCAGACGCCGGTAGCCAAGTTATCAGCGGATGCTGGCTCCGGCTTAGAGGGCACACCGGCTAGCAGCGCGGCCCTTATCGGCGGTGAAACCGGCTCCAGTCTGGAAACCATTGTCGCCCGGCTATTAGCCACCTTTGAGGTTGGCGGCGGCGTTGAAGCCAGCAGTATTGAAATAGAGGGCCAGCTCAAAAACCTGCTGGCCACTGAACTGGGAGAGGGTACCGACAGCCTGGCCGCCAAGATAGAAATGCCCACCAAGGGGGGAGGTATGAAACTATGGACCTAAATACGATGAGAAATATCGTCCGGCGCGACCTGAAAGACGAAGATTCGGAAAACTACCGCTGGAGCGATGACGAGCTGGACAGGCACATCGCCCATGCCCTAAAGGAGTTCTCCGAGGCGGTGCCCCTTCCGGCCAAGGCGACGCTGCCCACCACCCCGAGCTCCAGGGTGATTGATATATTTCCCCTGACCGACAGGGTGATGGTGGAGGCAGTGGAGTATCCGCTGGAGCAGTTTCCGCCTTGCTACCAGAGGTTCACCCTATGGGGACAGGCCCTGACCATGTTCGGCGATGAAGTCCCCAGCGGCGATAACTGCAATGTCTACTACGGCATGCTCCATACCCTTGATGGCCAAGGCTCAACCATCCCCACCAAGCACGAAGACCTGGTCGCCACCGGCGCCGAGGGCTACGCCGCTGTGGAGTGGGCTGGCTACGCCATCAACCGGGTTAGCCTCGGCGGTAGCACCACCCCGGGGGAGTTCGCCCTATGGGGTAATGAAAAGCTAAAGCAATTTAAGAGCGAGCTGAAGCGGCTGGGAAGAAAGAACAAGGTCAGAATCAGCCAGCTCTACCGGACTTAAAGAAGGAGACTACTATGAAAGTGAGAGAAGCGTTACCCAAAGCTAAAGACGGTTTGCCCAGGGAGGCGTTTGCCATCGTCGGCGACCCCGATGACCCCGATAGCTGGAAGCTGCCTCATCATAAGAGGAGCATCACCAGAGCCCTGAAGGGGAAGCTTGATATTGAGAAGACGGTCGACTGGGAGCGAATGTCAGCCGCGGTGGCGGCCCTCTCCCGCGGTGGCTACCGGGGGCAGAGGGTCAGTGCCAGCCCAGAGCAGGTACTTGGTGCCGCCCGGCACCTGGCAGAGCATTACCGCCAGGCAGATAAGCCCCTGCCCGATACTCTAGCCACCTTGGCTTAAGCGAGGTTTATAAAGAAAATGAAAGATTGGATAGAGTTTACCAAAGCTATGATCCGACCCTTTATCATCGTTTGGGGGTTTGCCGTCTATGGTGTCTGCATTTTGTCTGGCCGGGAAGTGCCGGCAATACTGGTCGGCTTGGTAGCCGCGGTCATCTTAGAATACTTTGGTGAAAGAGCCATCAAAAGGTTAAAGGAATAATGAGGCAGCTCAGCCCAACACTGCTTGCCGCCCAGAAAGAGGCTTCCACTATCCCATACGTTAAGGTGGAAGCCTCCAATAAGCACTGCGGCCTGGTCAACCTGCGCTGGTCAAGGCTCTATAACGGCTCAGAGGCTGATTACCTGCACGCCGTAACCATGCCCGGCGATGGTTCCCTGGTCAGGGCCAGGATAACGCCACCCTCTGATTCCAGAAAGCTATATCGCCAGAGGGTGGCTGACCCCGGCCCCCAGTCCGACTTCAGCCAATGGCTCTACACCAACCAGTATGATGTGGTCAATGTGGCTTGTTGCTCCCTGGGGGCGGAAGTATCCATCTTCTGGATGGACGGCGACCGCAAGCTCTACCAGCTAAAGAGCACCGACTACGGGGCAAACTGGGGAAGCCCCCAGTTTCTGGGCTATACTCCGACCACGGCTAGCAACGGTATCGCCGCCTCTTATAAGCCCAACGGCGATATCGCTCTCTTCTTCACCGACCAGGCGACCCTCTACGTGATGAAATGCACCAACGGTAACTGGGGGAACAGGGTCGCCTGGGATAAGTCAACCGGTTATCTTTCCAGCGTAGCCACCGTTTATGAAGGCGATTGGAACCTTTTTCTCACCGGCAAGGACGCCGGTGGTGATTTCAAGCTGTGGTCACTGGTTTACGGCGACGGCGGGGAGGTAGCCATCGGCACCTGGTCGGAACTAAAGGAGTTTGCCTCCGCACCAGCAGACGGCAACTTTGAATACCGCACCGCCTTCATGGCTAAGCCCGATGTCTATCGCTGCTTCTTCGTCGAGGTTTTCAGCGGCAGCCAACCGTATAACCGCCCCGGCTGGTCGCACCTGGTGGCCGAGGCCAAGTTTATTGATAACCTGTGGCATGAGCCGGTGCCCTTTAACCTCTCCTGCCAGTACGGGCTGGCTATCGCCCACCACGGCCAATACTGCTGGCTATCCGCCCCCTACGGGGTGTGGCGAGTTGGTCTCGCTCCAGAAAACCTGGATTTAACCGCCGATATCCTTTCGCTGAGGCAGGAACTGGCGGAAAATAAGGGCAGCCTGGCCGTGGAGCTAAGAAACGATGACGGGAGGTATGCCGCACCGGGAGAAGGCGAGCTGGCGCTGCTTGACATCGGCTGCCAGCTTGAGTTTAGCCCCGGCTATGTTACCTCCCAGGGAAACGAAGCGAGTTCAGGACCAGCCTTTACCCTTGAGGCTTTGGAACATACCAGCGCCGGCGGCAGGGCAAGCCTGGTTCTTCTCGCCTCCGATGGCTGGGACTTGATTTCGAAGTGGAGGGCCAGGCACCAGTTCCGCTGGAACAAGGCAGGTGATGAGATGAGTGTTGGAGAGCTCCTCGCCTTTGTCCTGGCCAGGGTAGGGCTAAGATTAGAGGTCAAATCCCAGTCATCGGTCTTAACCGGCTTCTACCCTGATTTCACCATCAACCCCAATAATAGCGGTGTTGACATCATCCAGAGGCTGCTATCGTTTGTCCCTGATGTTCTCTTTATTGAGGGCAACAAAGCCTATGTGGTAAACCCCCTGCCCGCCGACACCTCTGATTACGCCTACGGCTCCTACCACCCCATATTTGAGGGCCGGTATCGAGCCGGAGCCCGGGGGCTTAACCGCGTCCAGGTTGAGGGCTATGACCCAATAGAGGACGAGCCAATAGTGGTCGATTCCTTCACCTGGGAGGAAATAGAGCAGCTCTACGACCGGCTGAGGCAGCTTGAGGACAGGAATATAGATACCGTCACCAGGGCTGAGCAGAGGGGGGAGGCTTACCTAAGAAGCGAGGAGATAGAAGCGGCTAGCGGCTCTATTCTGATTCCGGTTAACTGCGGCCAGCAGCTATACGATGTGGTTGATATTACCGATAGCCGTGCCGGGCTGGAAGCCGCCAGGAGGAGGGTAAACGGGCTGACCCTGGCCTATAGCCCCGGCCGCGGTGAGTACCGACAGAGATTGTCATTGGGTGGAGTATAGAAAGAGAGCCAAAAGGGGTTTTCAGGTCTTGTTTCCCACCCTAACCCACCCTCGGAGGCTATTGCCCTTAACCCGCTACTTCAAGGGGGTGTTTTAATAGGGTGCAACCTTCTTGGGCGGGCTGGGTGGGAGGAAAAACTAAGGTTAAAAAAGGGGGGAGGAGTATAGCCATGAATCTTAAGAAAGCGGTGCTAAAGGGTTTTGATTCCGGCGACTATACCGCCACCGTTCAGCTTGTCGGTAGCTATAAGGCCTACCTGGAAGACATCGCCGTGGCGCGCAACATAGCCGCCGCCGAGATGACAGTGGGCAGGAAGGTAGCCGTTATCTTCTTTGACGAGCACAACGCCAAGGACGCCTTGGTGGCGGCGGTCTATACTTAAATTCCTCCTTGACGGCTACAAGCCACAGGCTATACAATGGCAACGCTGTCAAAAAATGACCAAGAAATACGATGTTATCATCGTCGGCGGTGGCCCGGCGGGCATCTTCGCCGCCCTGGAACTGGCTAAAGTCTCCGATC
>CAZQXA010000048.1:0-8762 GCA_964597155.1 uncultured Dehalococcoidales bacterium | reverse complement strand
AGGTTCTACTGTTGGAAAGGAGGGCAGTTAAACTTTGAGCAAGATAAATGTAGCCATAGTGGGGGTGGGTAATTGTGCCTCTTCCCTGGTTCAGGGCATCTACTACTATGGTAAGGCCAAAGAGAATGAATTTATTCCCGGACTTATGCATACCAATCTTGGCGGCTATCATATCGGTGATATCAATTTCGTGGCTGCCTTTGATATTGATAAGAACAAGGTAGGCAAGGACCTAGCCCGGGCTATCTATACCCCACCCAATAATACCTTTAAGTTTTGTGAAGTGCCTACTGTCGGGGTTAAGGTTCAGCGGGGCATGACCCATGATGGCTTGGGTCTTTATCTATCGAAAATAATAGAGAAGGCGCCGGGTCCAACCGCCGATATAATTAAAATCCTCAAGGAGACCCGCACCGATGTGGTGATTAATTACCTGCCGGTTGGTAGCGAAGAAGCCACCAAGTGGTATATAGAGCAGGTGCTAACCGCTGGCTGCGGCTTTGTCAACTGCATTCCCGTTTTTATTGCCCGGGAGAAGTACTGGCAGCAGCGTTTTGAGCAAAAGGGGCTTCCCATCATTGGCGATGATATAAAATCTCAGGTTGGGGCTACTATCGCCCATCGTGTCCTTACCCGCTTGTTTAGCGACCGCGGCGTTAAACTGGAACGAACCTATCAATTGAACTTTGGCGGCAACACCGACTTCTATAATATGCTGGAGCGGTCGCGGCTGGAGTCCAAGAAGATATCCAAGACCACCGCCGTCACCTCTCAGCTGGATTATGAGCTTGACCCGAATGATATCCATGTCGGCCCCAGCGATTACGTCCCCTGGTTGCTCGACCGCAAGTTCTGCCACATCAGGATGGAGGGGCGGACCTTTGGCGATGTCCCCCTCAACCTGGAGATGAAGCTTGAGGTCTGGGATAGCCCTAACTCGGCAGGGGTGGTTATTGATGCTATAAGGTGCTGTAAGCTTGCCTTGGACCGTGGGCTTAAAGGAGCGCTGGTAGCTCCTTCTGCCTACTTTATGAAATCACCACCAGTTCAATACACCGATGACCAGGCTCACCAGATGGTGGAGGAGTTTATTGCGGCTAACAGGGTGGTGCGGGAGCCTACCCCTTTGACTTAAAATCGCCAGGGAGGTTTTAACAGGCTAGCGGTGAAGATAGCATTAGTCTCCCCGTATGATTTCGCCTATCCCGGCGGTGTCGTCCTCCATATCTCCTGTCTTGAGCACCATTTTACCAGGATGGGGCATGAGGTTAAGATTATTGCTCCCGCTTCTAAGGCGGTTACCGGCTTCGGCGATAGGTTCATACCTATAGGTAGACCCCGCCCCGTTCCCAGCAGTGGTTCCATTGCCCGCCTCACCCTTTCCTTTTTTCTGGCCTCCAGGATCAAAAAAGTACTTAAGCGGGAAAACTTTGATGTCATCCACCTTCATGAGCCTCTAATGCCCATGCTGTGTACCACTGTGCTCCTCCTTTCGTCGACAGCTAATATCGGGACCTTTCACGCCACTCACGGCAGGCCGGGGTATAATCTGTTCAAACCCTTCGGCAAGTGGCTTTTGAGGAGGTGCTTCCGCAAGCTTCATGGCAAGATTGCAGTGTCTAAACCGGCCATGGATTTTGCCCATGAGCACTTCCCCGGATACTACAATATTATCCCCAATGGCGTTGACCTGGAGCATTTTTCCCCCGATGTGGCTCCAATTGATGAATTCTGTGACGGCAAGACGAATATCCTGTTTGTCGGTCGTCTGGAGAAACGAAAAGGCTTGAGGTATCTACTGGAAGCCTTCGTGCAGGTTAAGCAGGAGATTCCCAACTCCCGGCTTATTGTCGTTGGGCCTGGCACCAGGCTGCGGCGTAAGTACGAGAGGGAGGTGTCAAGGAACGGCCTAAAGGACGTCGTCTTTACCGGCTTTGTCGACTACGACGAGTTACCCCGATACTATAAGACCGCCGATGTTTTCTGCGCTCCGGCCATAGGCGCCGAGAGCTTTGGCCTTATTCTGCTCGAGGCTATGGCTATGGGCAAGCCCATTGTTGCCTCAAATATAGAGGGTTACGCCAGCGTGATAGACCATGGCGTTGATGGGCAACTGGTGCCGCCCCGAGATACCGGGGCGCTAGCCCGGGCTCTAATCTCCGTTATGAACGACGGCTCACTCTGCCAGGAGATGGCCGCCAGGGGGAGGGCTAAAGCCCTGGAGCATAGCTGGGAATATATTGCCCAACGTGTTTTGGACTATTATACCAGGGTGCTCAGTGAGTCGCCGTGGAGGAAGAAGTTTCCTCAGAAGAACCAGAAGAAAGCGATGCCGGTTTCGGTTTAAGCCAAAAGCGGGAGTAGTCCAGTTAATACCGTTGCTCAAAAATCGGGTTCTAAAGAAGGTCTGCACCGACTTCGCCGTTCTATAGCCTATCGCCTTACCCAGCCAGTGGCATGGCTTTTGGCCAAGACACCGCTAACCCCCAGCGTCATAAGCTGGTCTGGTTTTGCCTTGGTCCTGGGCGCGGCGGCGCTTATTATCACCGGCCACCCTTTTGCCGCTGGTTTTGTGGTGCTGGCGGCTGGCTTTTTTGATATCCTGGACGGGGCGCTGGCCAGGCGTACCGGGCAAGTTACCCCCTTCGGCGGTGTCCTTGATTCCACCCTTGACCGTCTCTCCGATGCGGCACTGCTGCTGGCTATTTTAGTCTTCTTTGATTGGGAGACATGGCTGGTTTTGCTGGCTTTCCTTGCCTTTGTCGCCTCCCTGCTGGTGAGCTATATCAGGGCCAGGGCGGCGGAAGCCGGCCTTGAAACCAAAAGGGGGCTCTTTACCCGCGCCGAGAGGGTGATAGTGCTGGCATTGGGACTGCTGTTGAGCCACCTGGATAACGCCCTGGTTATTGCCCTGGCGGTAATAGCGACTTTAAGCTTTTTTACCGCCGGCCAGCGGTTATTTTCTGCCTGGCGGAATATCAAAACTAGTAGCCCTTAGCCCTTTAATTTAGGGCATAATTTATGTTATAAGTTAACGGAGGGAATAATGCCGGTTATTGCTGTTATCGGAGCTCAATGGGGGGATGAGGGCAAGGGCAAGGTGGTTGACATGCTGGCCCAGAAAGCAGGGATGGTGGTCCGTTTTTCCGGCGGTGATAATGCCGGCCATTCCGTGGTCAACCCCTTGGGGAAGTTTGCCTTGCGGCTGGTCCCCTCGGGTATCTTTAATCCTCGGACGGTTTGTATTATTGGTAATGGGGTGGTGATTAATCCCAGGGTATTGATTGATGAGATAGACCAGCTTGAAGGGCGTGGTGTGGCTACCTCGGGGCTTTATATCAGTGACCGGGCGCAATTGATTATGCCTTACCATGTCCTCCTCGATGGCCTGGAGGAGGAGGCGCGGGGGGGCAAGGCTATAGGTACCACCCGCAAGGGGATAGGTCCCACCTTTGCCGATAAGGTGGCCCGGCTGGGTGTTAGAGCCGGCGACCTTCTGGATAAAGCGGCATTGGCGGAGCGCCTTCGCCTGGTACTTGAATACAAGAATACTATTTTGACCAAGATATACGGGGTAAGCCCCCTATCACTGGATGAGGTCTACGCCCAGTATTGCCAGTACGGAGAGCGACTGGCACCTTATATCCGGGAGACGGTTATAATGATTGATGAAGCGCTGAGCAGGAAGGAGCTGGTGGTGCTGGAGGGTGCTCAGGGGACCTTGCTTGACCCCGACTTCGGTACCTATCCTTATAGCACCTCTTCCTCGTCAATAGCCGGGCAGGGCTGTTCGGGTGCCGGCATTGGCCCCACCAGGATAAATGCCGTTTTGGGGGTATATAAGGCTTACTGTACCAGGGTGGGTGGTGGCCCCATGCCCACTGAATTAAACGACAAGACCGGCGACCTGATTCGGGAGCGGGGTCACGAATATGGCACGGTTAGCGGCCGGCCCCGGCGCTGCGGCTGGTTTGATGCCGTTGCCGCCCGTTTCAGCCGCCGGGTTAACAGCTTTACCGGGGCGGTGATTACCCGCCTTGATATCCTTGATGTCCTGCCCAGCTTGAAGATATGCGTTGGCTACAAGCTGGAGGGCAAGACTATTGACTATTTCCCGGCTAGCGTGGCCACCCTGGCCAGATGTAGACCTATCTATGAGGAGCTTCCTGGCTGGCAGACCCCGACCACCGAGATTCGAAGTTTCAACAAGCTGCCCATTAAAGCCCGCCAGTATATAAAGAGGCTGGAGGAGCTAATCTCCTGCCCGGTCAGCCTTGTCTGCGTGGGGCCGGAGCGAGGGCAGTTCGTAGAGAAGACGCCAATTTTATAGAATTATTTATTAACCCCGCCTCCCCTCCCTTTTTAGCTTAACTTCTTTTTCCCACCCAAACCCACCCTATAGAGGTTTCACCCTTTTAGGATTCCTTTTTTGGTTTTTTCTCTCCCTTAAGCCCCCTCGCCCCGGGGCAGTTCTGGCGATTCTGGCACAAGACCGAGCCCTTGGTTGAGGGCCATGGTATCCCAAATCATGTATAATTCAACAATCTTGCCGTTCTTTATATGAAGAAACATGGCGCCCTGATGATATATCTCTTTACCGGTGGGCGTGGGCAGGCCCTCTATTTTCTTGTCGAAAGTAAGACGTTCGGTGTAGCGGAAGGCAGCCACGTCGCCGGTTCCGATTATATCAAAAAACTCATGCTGGGGATTAGAATACGCCTCCCGAGCGAAAGCGATAAACTTTTTGTGTTCTTCCCGCCCCACTATGTCCGGCTGACCAAGCAAATGAAGAACTATATTGGGGTCTTCGACTTCATCCAGAGCGTCTACGTTGCCATTATCCCAGGCCTCATTCTCAGCGGCGACAAATTTTTCCGCGATTTCCTTGGCTGGATTACCTGCACCCGATGTCATGTCATTTCCTCCCTAATCTATTTTGACAATTGTGAACATAGCACAATCCTGATTTAAATTCAATACCTTGAAGGAGGGGGGAGCATCACTCTTAAATGGTGGGGCGGAAAAAGAATGTTTCCAGAAGCGTAGCTTATGAGGGTGGGCAGGGTGGGAAATAATACCTACGTAAAAAGTGGTGGGGACGGTAAAAACCCCTCTTATACCTTCAGGTCAATCTGGTATTTTTTGAGCGTCTCCCTGATGATAGCCGCCGTTTTCTCACTGGGCTCGACCAGGGGCAGGCGCGGCTTGCCCACATTGAAACCGAGGTGGTTGAGGGCGTATTTTATTGGCGCCGGGTTAGACTCGATGAAAAGCGAGTCTATCAGCGGCAGCAGGTGGCGGTGAATGGCGGCCGCTTCGGCGATTTTACCGCTGAGAATATAGTCCATCATTTTCTTGGTCTGTTTGCCCACCAGGTGGGTGGCAACGCCGATGGTGCCATAGCCGCCGAGGGCCATGATGTGGAAGGTATCGTTGTCATTGCCGCTCCAGATTAAGAAGTCTTTAGCGGTGTTATCGAGCGTTTGCGCCACCAGCCCCATATCGCCGGAGGCTTCCTTGACGCCGATGATGTTATCAATCTGGCTCAGCCTGACGATGGTTTCCAGCGTCATCTTGATGACCACGCGGGCCGGTATGTTGTACATTATAATGGGCAGGCTGGTGCTATCGGCGACGGCTTTGAAGTGCTGATAGATGCCCTCCGGGGTGGGCTTGTTGTAGTAGGGGACGACCAATAAGCAGGCGTCAACCCCGATTTTCTCGGCTTTCTTGGTCGCTTCAATAGCCTCAGCGGTGCTGTTTGAGCCGGTGTAGGCAATAATCGTTCCCCTATTGCCCACCGCCGCTTTCACCTCGGTAAAAAGGCGCGCTTCCTCCTCCCGGACCAGCGTCGGCGACTCGCCGGTAGTAGCCGCCAGCACCACGCCGTCGCTTCCCGAGGAAATTAGAGTTAAAGCCAGCTTCTTAGCCTGCTCATAGTTAACCGCCCCTTTTTCGTCGAAGGGGGTTACCATAGCCGTTAATAATCGTCCCAGTTCCTTCATCTTCCCTACCTCCTCGGATTAGAGCCAGTCCCGCTTAATCATCTCTTCGGCAATCTGGACGGCATTCAGCGCCGCCCCCTTGCGCAGGTTATCGGCGACAATCCACATCACCAGACCGTTGGGGTGGGAAGCATCCCGGTGAATACGCCCGACAAAGACCTCATCGGTTTCAGCCGCTGACCAGGGCTGGGGATAGAGGCTGATAGCCGGGTCATCCAGCACCTTGACCCCCGGCGCCTGGGCCAGAAGGCGTCTGGCTTCATCAGGAGACAGGGGCTGGGAGAATTCTACATGGACAGCCTCGCTGTGCCCGATGAATACCGGCACCCGGGCGCAGACCGCGGAAATGGCAATATCGGGGGCGTGCATTATCTTCCTTGTTTCCTCCACCATTTTCCACTCTTCTTTGGTATAGTCGTTATCCAGAAAAACGTCTATCTCCGGTAGTATATTAAAGGCTATCTGGTGGGGGTAGACATGGGGAACGGTGGTCTGCCCCTTCAATATCTGCTTGGACTGTTCGGTCAGCTCCTCCACTGCGGCTGAGCCGGTGCCTGATACCGACTGGTAGGTGACGGCAATAATGCGCTTGATGGGATTAACCTTGTGCAGGGGGTATAGCGCCACTACCATTTGGATGGTGGAGCAATTTGGATTGGCGATAATGCCCTTATGCTTTTTGATGTCCTCGGGGTTGATCTCAGGCACCACCAGAGGCACCTTGGTGTCCATCCTGAATGCCGAGCTGTTATCAATAACTACGGCTCCTGATTGGGCGGCTATGGGCGAGAAGTAGCGGCTGGTCTCAGCCCCCGCCGAGAAGAGGGCGATATCTGTTTTTTTAAAGGACTCGGGGACAGTCTCCTTGACCACGAGTTCGCGGTGGCCGACAAACAGCTTCCTGCCGGCGGAGCGGTCTGAGGCCAGGAGTTCAATGGAGTCTATAGGGAAGTTGCGTTGCTCCAATACCTTGATGAACTCCTGCCCCACCATTCCGGTGGCACCAACAATGGCTACTCTAAACTTCTTCTTCATCATCTCTCCTCCAGACCAAGTAAGCTCTCTAAACCGTAGGTTAGCCCTTTGTGCTTGACTGCCTCCCTGACGGCGAGCATAACGCCGGGCATAAAAGCCTCCCGGCTAATCTGGTCGTGCCGTATCCTTAAGGTTTGCCCTTCTCCGCCCAGCATTACCTCCTGGTGCGCCATCAGACCGGGCAGGCGCACGCTGTGAATGCTGATGCCTTCAACCAGCTCCCCACGGCTGGTGGAGGTCTTAGCCGCCGGGGGGGTGGAGAATGGTTTTCCCTTAGCTTTGGCCATGGCTCTGGCGGTAGAAAGGGCAGTGCCTGAAGGCGCATCGACCTTGCGCTCGTGGTGCAGCTCAATGATTTCGGCATAATCAAGGTATTTTCCAGCTATCTTGGCCAGGTGCATCATCAGCACGGCCCCCAGAGCAAAGTTGGGCGCTACCACCACCCCAATCTTATGCTCCTTAGCCAGGCTTTCAATCTCTTTAATATTTTCGGCGCTAAGCCCGGTGGTGCCTATCACCAGGTTAACGCCATGGCCGGCGGCGGTGCGCACCGCTGGCATAACAGCCTCAGCCGTGGTGAAATCGACCACTACCTCCGGCTGGCAGGCGACCAGGATTGACTCTAACTTTGAGGAAAGAGGCACTTTCCCTGAGCCATCGGGCAAAGTCAGATAATCCCCAGCCGCCTTCAGGTCTACCGCCCCCACTATTTGCATGTCGGGCTCACGGCAGAGGGCGTTTACCAGAGTCTGCCCCATCCTGCCCAGCGCCCCGTGAACGGCTACCTTTATTTTCTTCATCGCCTTGGCCCTCTATTGGGTCCCCGGTTATAGTAACTGCCCTTATTTCGGGGAGGGCGCGACTCACTTCTTTTAAAGGGGTAGTCTTTGGAGGGCGCATCTTGTGCCCTGGCTTGGGGCGTTTTCTCAAAGACCGCCCGCCGTGACAGGTTTACCCGGCCCAGCTCGTCGATGTTAATTACCTTGACGGTAACTTCATCGCCAACCTTAACCACGTCCTCAACCTTAGCTACCCGATGGTCTTCCAGTTCACTGATGTGGACCAGCCCTTCCTTGCCGGGGGCAATCTCCACCATGGCGCCGAAGTTCAATATCCGCGTCACCTTTCCCGTGTAGATGGTGCCGACCTCTATCTCCTTGGTCAGGCTTTCGATAATCCTGATAGTCTTGCGGGCGGCTTCTTCGCTTGGTGAGCCGATAAGCACCGTGCCATCGTTGTCAATATCAATAGTTGCCTTGGTCTCATTCATGATTGCCCTGATTACTCTGCCCCCGGTGCCGATGACGGCACCGATTTTATCCGGGTCAATGGTTATTTTATACATCCTGGGCGCATACTGGCTGAGTTCGGGACGGCTGGCGCTTATTGTCCGCTGCATTATTCCTAGAACGGAGAGGCGGGCCTGGCGGGCTTGACCTAACGCCTTTTCTATGATTTCCCGGCTTACGCCCTTGAGCTTGGTATCCATCTGCATGGCGGTGATGCCATTAGCCGTTCCGGCTATCTTAAAGTCCATATCACCGTAGGCATCCTCTATGCCCTCGATGTCGGTTAGGATAACGTAGTCGCCCTTCTCACCGGTGACCAAGCCCATAGCCACTCCGGCGACGGCGGCTTTGGTCGGTATTCCGGCGTCCATCAATGACAGGCTTGAGGCGCAAACACTGGCCATAGAGGTGCTGCCGCTGGAGCTCAAGACCT
>CAZQXA010000047.1:5837-9007 GCA_964597155.1 uncultured Dehalococcoidales bacterium | reverse complement strand
GAGTCCCCTGCTCTACCACTGAGCTACGCTGCCGTAGGCAGAATATAGCACGCCTGGCTCTTTAGTGTCAATTCCACCTTTTGATAATGTGCACGGCGGTAGCTTTAAAGGTGGCGTAGACCTTTTTGGTAACCTTCAAGTCTAGGTCTTCGGCTGACCTCTTGGTGACGACGACTAAAAGGGGGAAGCCACAAGCCACCTCGACCCTGACCAGCGCCCCCACCGGGAATACTCTGGCTATCCTGCCCTCAAAGTTATTGCGGGCACTGCTGGTGTCTTTATGGGGGGCTAGGGTTATATCCTCGGGTCGGATAAGGACATGGACTTCTTCGCCGATGCCGTATTCTGAAATTGCCTGGATGAGACTGCCGCTGACATCAATGGTGACCAGCTCATTATCTCTATTTACTATTACCCCGCTCAAGATATTGTCAACGCCAACGAATTGGGCGACCTCTTTGTTTTCCGGGGTACTGAATATACCGGCGGGGCTATCTATCTGGAGCAGTTTGCCGTCCATTATTACCCCTATCCTGCCGGCGAGGCGCTGGCCCTGCGACATATTGTGGGTTGCCATCACCACCGTTGTTTTTTGCTCGCCGATGATGTGCGCCAGCACCTCCTCTATTTTTGAGGTGGATATCGGGTCAAGGTTAGCCGTGGGCTCATCAAGAAAGAGCACCTCGGGCTTAACCGCCAGAGCCCGGGCTATGGCTACCCGCTGCGTTTCACCTCCGGAGAGGGTCCGGGCGTTCCGGCTGGCGTATTCAGCCATACCGGTCAGCTCCAATGCCTGGCTTACCCTCTGGCGGACGAGGGCTTCTTTTTCTCGCCGCCACTTAAGTCCGCAGGCGACATTATCATAGACACTCATGTTGAACACGGCTGGCTTCTGGAGGACAAAAGACATGCGCCGGCGTGCCTGCAGGCGGAGGCTCTTGTTGGCGGTTACGTCCCTGCCGTCAAAATAGATGCTCCCTGATGCCGGCACTTCCAGCAGGTCGAGCAGGCGCAGCAGCGTGGTCTTGCCGGCGCCGGTGGGCCCGATGAGGGCGAACACCTTGCCCCGCTTGATATTCAGGCTTACCTCTTTAAGGACGTATTTGCCTGAGTATTTCTGTCCGATATTAACTGCTTCTATCAGATTCATCGTTATCTCTGCTGAATCCTATTTAGTACTATGTTTATTATCAGGGCTATAAAGATAAGGATGATGCCCAGCGCCAGTGAAAGCTCCAGGTTGCCCTTGGATGTTTCCAGGGAGATGGCGGTGGTGATGGTTCGGGTAAAGCCGGCGATGTTGCCGCCGACCATGATGGAGAGCCCGACCTCGGAGATTGCCCGCCCGAAGCCCATTATCAGCCCGGCCAGTACGGCGAATCTGGCTTCCCTGAGGGTTATAACCGCCGTCTGGAAGCCGTTGGCGCCAAGGGAGACAGCGGTATCGGGTATGGATTTATCAACGCCGCTTAGGGCGGAGACGGTCAGCCCCAGCATTATCGGGGATATCAGTATTACCTGACCGATTACCATGACGATGGGGGTGAACATGATGTCCAGCCCGCCCAGGGGTCCGGCGTGGGAGAAGAGGACGAAGACAAAGAGCCCCACCGCTACCGTGGGTATACTGTATAGCGTCTGGACTATGTTTATTAGCGTCCGCTTGCCGGGAAATTTATTGAAATGGATGGTCGCCGCCAGAGGCAGGCATATCAAGGCGGCGATGGTGGAGGAGGTCGCTGATATCGCCAGCGACCTCCCCGCTATCGCCATGACCTCCGGGTCAAGGGATATGATGAGTTTTACCGCGGTAACTAGCCCTTCCCACAGCTCGCTCAAAATCGCTCTAACCCTAAAATATTTTTATTCCTCGGGCTCGGCCCCGGCACAGGGGGTGAATAGCTGCAAGCCGTACTCCTCAACCCCGTAGTTTCCGATAAGCTCCTGAATCTCGGGTGAGGTAAGGAAAGCAATCAGGTTGTTGGCCATCTCAATGTTGGTATCGGGGTTGCTTTCCGGGCTTACGGCAATCACCGAATAGACATTGAGCAGGATAGCTCCCTGGTCCACAAGCGGTACCAGCTCTAATTCGCTTTGGTAGGAGAGAAAGGTGCCCATATCGGTGAGGGTGTAACCCTCCATCTCGCTGGCCATGAGCAGGGTTGGTCCCATACCTCTCCCTGCCTCTACGTACCAACTTCCGGAGGTTCTCACCTCTTCGTAGTCATAGCCGGCGCTGGCCCAGATTGCCTGCTCTTTGACGTGGGTTCCGGAATCATCCCCCCTGGAAATAAAGCTGCTGCTTGCCGTCTCGAAGAGTACCTGGAAGGCTTCCTGTGGGCTCATGCCCTCAATTCCAGCAGGGTCATCGGGGGGCCCAACGATGAGGAAGTGGTTGTAGGCAAAGGGGACCCGCTCCACGCCGTAGCCATCGGCGACAAACTGCTCTTCCTGGGCTTTGGAGTGGACAGTGATAACATCAACGTCTCCCCGCCGGCCGTATTCCAGGGCGATGCCGCTGCCGACAGCTAATATATCAACCTCTACCCCGTATTCCTCTTCGAACATCTCTTCCAGGTAACTCCAGAGGCCGGTATCATAGAGGCTGGTGGTGGTGGCTATTACTAGCCTTTCCTGCGGCGCCAGCGGGTTCGTCCCGCCGCAGCCGACAAAGGTGACAAGTAGACTGGCAATTACCATCACGGCTAATATGCCGATAATTATCCTTTTCTTCATTAATAAAACTCCTTTAAAGATTTAAGACATACGTAATTAAAAAGCACCTCTTTTAAGGAGGTGCTCTGCATGCTTCTATACTCAGCATGAGGACTCTCCTTTCCAAACACGGGAGGCACCGCCGTTTCCAGCGATACCCTATCGGCCAGTCTCCCTGGTTTTTCTTTAGGAGAACAGGCTCGGAGAGAGTATTTGGTTTTTAATCGGCAACATATTATCACATTTAAGGGATAATAAGCAACCCCCCTCCCCACTTCCGATTGTCTTTTTCCCCACCCTGTCCCACCCTCGGAGGCTAGCTCCCCCAATCCCATGCTTTGTTTTGGTATTTTAAGAGGGGGTGAAACCCTTATAGGGCGGGCGGGTGGGAAGAAAAACCTAAAGTAAATGGGGTTTGGGTGGGAACAACAATCATTGTTATCTTGACGCTGGTA
>CAZQXA010000047.1:0-5737 GCA_964597155.1 uncultured Dehalococcoidales bacterium | reverse complement strand
TAAAGTAAATGGGGTTTGGGTGGGAACAACAATCATTGTTATCTTGACGCTGGTATAAGCCCTCTGTTAAAATCCTCTAAGGTTTCGCCCCTCTTTTTAATCGAACATTACTTTTCATAAGTAGCGAAGGGAGGTCTATCATGGCTCTTGATTATAAGAAGGAAGGCAAGATTGCTATCTTCACCATCAATCGCCCCGAGGCAATGAACGCCTTGAATGTGGAGACGGTGCGGGAGCTGCTGGAGGCGATGGTGGACTTTAGGGATGACCCCAAGCTTTGGGTCGGCATTGTTACCGGGGCTGGCGAGAGGGCTTTTTGTGGTGGGGCTGATATCAAAGACACCCTGCCCTTCATGAAGGAGCACCTCCGAGACCCCTGGTCGTTCCCACCGAGCATAATGCGCGGCTTGGAGCTGTGGAAGCCGCTCATTGCCGCCATCAATGGCATGGCGCTGGGCGGGGGGCTGGAGTTAGCCCTGGCTTGCGATATAAGGATAGCCGCCGAGGGTGCCCGGCTGGGCACGCCTGAGGTGACCCTGGGTATGATTCCGGGGTGGGGAGGAACGCAGCGGCTGCCCCGGGTTATCCCCGGGTGTAAGGCGGCTGAGCTGTTGCTTATGGGCAAACTGGTAGATGCCCAGGAGGCATACCGCATCGGCCTGGTGAACAAGGTTGTGCCCCAGGCGGAGGTTATGACCACGGCTAAAGAGTGGGCCGAGGCTATCTGCCAGGCGGGGCCGCTGGCGGTGAGGGCGGCTAAAGAGGCTATGCTTAAGGGTTGCGATATGACTCTGGAAGACGGCTTGAGGCTGGAGAACTCGCTGGTAGCCTATATCATGGGCACTGAGGACTTCGCCGAGGGCACCAGGGCTTTCCTGGAAAAGAGGAAACCGGAGTACAAGGCAAAGTAAAAGAAAGGAGCATTATGGAAATCAAGAAGGTCGGTGTGGTCGGCTGCGGCGCCATGGGCGCTGGCATTGCCCAGCTCTGCGCTCAATCGGGCTACCAGGTGGTAGTATCGGAGATAAACGATGAGCTTTTGAAAAAGGGGCTGGCATCTATTGATAAGGTGTTAGCCAGAAGCGTGGAGAAGGGCAAGCTCTCCCCGGCGAATAAGGATGCCATAACGGGGCGCATTAAGGGCACCACCACTACCAAGGACTTCGCTAGTTGCGACCTGGTGATTGAAGCCGCTATAGAGAATCTGGACTTGAAGAAGAAGATATTTGCCGAGCTGGACGCGGTCTGTCCCCAGCACGCCATCCTAGCCACCAACACTTCCTGTCTATCAATTACTGATATGGCGATGGCGACCAAGAGGCCGGACAAGGTGCTGGGGCTGCACTTTTTTAACCCGGCGCCAGTTATGAAACTCCTGGAAATAGTCAAGACCATCGCCACCAGCGATGAGGTGGTTGAGGCCAGTAAGAAGTTTGGCCAGTCTTTGGACAAGACCACGGTTATTGCCCAGGATGCGCCGGGCTTTATTGTCAACCGGCTCTGGATACCATTCCTGCTCCATGCTATCCGCCTCTATGAGGATGGTGTTGCCAGCCGTGAGGATATTGATAATGCCATAATGCTGGGCTTGAATTACCCGATGGGTCCGCTCACCCTATCGGACATGGTCGGCATTGACGTGGTCAAGTTTGTCTCTGATGCCCTCTATGAACAGCTTAAAGACCCGAGGTATGTTACCCCGACGCTGGTGGATAAGATGGTGGCTGCCGGCTGGCTGGGGCGCAAGACGGGCAAGGGCTTCTACGAGTATAAATAATTAGCTGTTAGAAGAAGGAGGAGTTTTTATGGCTGAAGTGGTGATTGTTAGCGGCGTAAGGACAGCTATAGGTAATTACGGAGGGGCTTTACGCAATATCCCGGTGGCAAGACTGGGCAGCATTGTCATTAAGGAGGCGCTAAAGCGGGCTGGTCTCAGGCCCAAAAGAGCCCCCGAGGTGCTGGAGTATGCCCCCCAGGTATTTAAGGGCGATGACCTGATAGAGCTGGAGAAGAAATACTTCGACTGGGACAGTTCGCTAGAAGAGGTCAGGATAGACGAGGTGATAATGGGTAATGTTCTCCAGGCGGGGCAGGGGCAGAACACCGCCCGTCAGGCGGCTATTTACGGCGGCATCCCCAAAGAGACTAATGCCATGACGGTGAACAAGATTTGCGCCTCAGGGATGAAGGCGGTAGCCCTGGCCGCCCAGGCGATAAAGGCAGGCGACGCCGAGGTTGTTGTTGCCGGCGGCATGGAGAATATGAGCTCCGTCCCTTACTATATCCCCGCCGCCCGTTGGGGGGCTAGGATGTTCAATGCCGAGCTGGTTGACGGCATGGTCTATGACGGCTTGTGGGAAATATTCTATAACTATCATATGGGATTGACCTCGGAGAATATAGCCGAAAAGTTTGGCATAACCAGGGAGGAACAGGATAAGCTGGCCCTGCTCAGCAACCAGCGGGCGCTGGCGGCCATAAAAAACGGCATATTCCGGCAGGAGATAGTGCCGGTTGAGGTTAAGGAGAAGAAGGAGGCCAAACACTTTGATACCGATGAGCACCCCAGGGAGACCTCTATGGAGGCTTTAGCCAAGCTGCCCCCGGTGTTCAAGAAGGACGGGGCGGTAACCGCCGGTAATGCCTCGGGGATAACCGATGCCGCGGCGGCGTTGGTGGTGATGTCGGCGGAGAAGGCGGGGGAGCTGGGTTTAAAGCCAATGGCGACTATTAGGTCCTACGCCTCCGGGGGTGTTGACCCGGCATATATGGGGCTGGGGGCAGTCCCGGCCACCAAGAAAGCGCTCAAAATAGCCGGACTCAAGCTTAAAGATATAGACTATATTGAATTAAACGAAGCCTTTGCCTCTCAAGCCATAGGTGTAGTGAGAGACCTTGGCCTTGACTTTGATAAGGTGAACGCTCACGGCGGCGGCATCTCGCTGGGGCACCCTATCGGCTGCACCGGAGCCAGGATTATAGTTACCCTTGTCTATGAGATGCTCCGCCAGAATTACCAGCTGGGCCTGGCGACGCTGTGCATCGGTGGCGGGCAGGGAATGGCCGTAGTTTTGGAGAGGAAGTAGGCTATTTCCCCCGTTTGGCATAGTCGGGGCACCAGGTGGCATTAGGGCGTTCCGGGCTGTGGCAGGTGCTGCGCCAGTCCCATTTGCAGCTATCACAGAGGAAGACGCTCATCCCCAGTGCCTTCTTGGTTCTAACTTTTAACTTATGGCCCCACGGTTCTCTCTTTGGTTTCATTTCCTACAGCTCTTTAAAGAATTAAAGCGATGGTCTTTTATTTTAAAATAATATCAAAATCGGGTGCTATTTGGCAACGATTGTGGTAAAATAGGGCGAGTTTAAACAAAGGATAATCCCATGGCTACCCCGAGGACGAAAAAGAGAAAAGAAGCGGCGGTTCAAGAGGTGAGAAGGGAGAGCCGGCTAAATATTGAGGCGGTTACCTACAAGGGCTTGACCTGGGTCAATATTGAGCAGCCGACAAAACGGGAAACGGATTATCTGGCTCAAAATTACTCCTTTAGCCAGCTTGACCTGGATGATTGCCTCAGCCGAAGGCAGCGCCCCAAGATTGATGAGTATAAAGATTACCTTTTTGTGGTTCTCCACTTCCCCAAATGGCACAAGGATGTCCAGATAGCCCGGCCCAGTCAGGTCGGCATGTTCATTGGTAAAAAATATGTGGTCACGGTCCATGCCGGCGAACTCACTCCCCTGGTCAGTTTTTTCGAACTGTGCCGGGACAACCCGGTGATGTGTCGGCGGGCTATGGGGAGGGGCTCCGCCTTACTTGCCTACCGCATTATCGACCTCCTGGTTGACTACTGCTTTCCTATCATGGATAAAATCTTGAGCCAGATGGAAGGCGTGGAGGATGCCGTCTTTGACGAGGAGGTTGAGGCTGCCCATGAGCTCGCCGTGGTACGGCGGGATATTATTGCCCAGCGGCGCATCATCTGGCCTCTACGGACAGTTATTACTGAATTAGAGCCTAAGCTAAAGAGGTTTACTGCCAGGGATATGAGCCCCCTTTTTGGTGATATGCTCGACCATCTCAATAAAATCTGGGACACCCTGGATGAGTGCAAAGAGGTCATTGAGGTATACAAGGACTCTGATTACGTTCTAAGTACCGACCGTATCAACCGTATCATGCGTATCTTAACTATTTTCTCCGCCATTATATTACCCTTCGTGGTGGTTTCTAGTATTTTCGGGATGAATGTACATTTCCCCGGCGGGCTGACCGAGGGCAGCCCCCTAACTTTCATCTTACTGCTGGTCTTCATGGCTCTGATTGCCGGCGGCATGCTCTACTTCTTCCGTCGTAAGCGCTGGATCTAGCGATGAAGGTCTCGCACCGCTTTGTGGTTATTGCTGCTATCTTTGTCACCTGCCTGGTTACGGCTAATATCATTGCGGTAAAGGTGATAAGCCTCGGTTCTGTGGTTCTACCGGCAGCCATAATCGTTTTCCCCTTAAGCTATATCTTCGGCGATATCCTCACCGAGGTTTATGGCTATCGCTGGGCAAGAAGGGTCATCTGGCTTGGTTTCCTTTGTAACCTCATCTTTGTCATTTTTGCCCGAATAGGGCAGGCTATTCCCCCAGCCTCCTTCTGGGGAGGGCAGGAGGCCTATGAGAGCATTCTGGGCCCCACATGGCAGATACTCGTTGCCTCCTTTGTTGGTTACCTCGCCGGAGAGTTCGCTAATTCCTTTGTCCTGGCTAAGATGAAGATTCTGACCCGGGGGCGCTGGTTGTGGACAAGGACTATTGGCTCAACAATAGTGGGAGAAGGGCTGGACACGGCAATATTCATTACCTTAGCCTATATTGGCACGACCTCGTTTGTGCCGATAATGATTCTGTATCACTGGCTGATAAAGACGGGATATGAGGTAGCGGCTACCCCGCTCACCTACGCCGTGGTGAACTATTTAAAGAAGAAAGAAGCAGTTGATACCTATGACCATAAGACAAATTTTAATCCCTTCCTCATCTAAAGATTTCAAGAAAAGGTTAAGATAATGAAAATCCGCTTCCTGGGAGCGCACAACTGCGAATCGCAGAGCTCAAAGCTCATCAGCCTGCTGGTTGATGATGTCCTGGCCATAGATGCCGGTTCCCTTACCTCCAGCCTCTCGTTTGCCGCGCAGCAGAAGCTTAAAGCCATCCTGCTCACCCACCAGCATTATGACCATGTCAGGGACATGCCGGCTATAGCTATGAACCTTTTCCTGCGCCAGGCTACCATCAATGTTTACTCCACCTCGGCGGTATATGATGCCCTCACCGCTCATCTTTTTAGTGGTGAGCTTTATCCCAATTTCCTGGAGGAGCCGGAGTCTAATCCCACGCTGAAGTTCACCCTGATAGAGCCAAATAAGCCCCAACAGGTTGAGGGTTATAACGTTCTGGCTGTGCCGGTGGCTCACAGCGTACCTGCCGTTGGCTACCAGGTAACCGCTGCCGATGGTAAGGCGGTGTTCTATGCCGCTGACACCGGTCCGGGCTTAGCTAGCTGCTGGCGGCGCGTCTTCCCCCAGCTAATTATCATTGAGGTTACGGCAGGGGATAAGTATAAGGAGTGGGCGGCTGTCTCCGGGCATCTCACCCCGAGCCTGTTGGAGCAGGAGTTAGCCAGTTTTCGGGAGCTTAATGGCTATCTCCCTCCGGTCGTTGCCGTCCATATGAACCCCGACTTGGAGAA
>CAZQXA010000046.1:0-9165 GCA_964597155.1 uncultured Dehalococcoidales bacterium | reverse complement strand
GCCGGCGTCCAGGGTGTCTCTCCCTTTTCCAGGTAGCTCTTGGCTTTGCCGAAGTCCCAGTAAAAGCGGGGCATCTTGGCTTGGGCATATGCCTGCCAGGCTTTGGGGCTAATGCTGACCATAGCCAGCCCCGGGGGAACCATCCACCCCTTCTGCGAACCGGTAATAGCTATATCTATGTTCCAGTCATCCACGGGCATGTCAATTGAGCCCAGGCTGCTGATAGCGTCAACCACCAGCAGTTTGTCGAATTCCTTGACCACGGCGCTTATTGCTTTGAGGTCGTTGGTGACGCCGGTGGAGGTTTCGTTGTGGGTAACCAGCACCGTTTTTATCTTTGGTTCGGCTTTAAGCGCCTTGCGCACCTCATCGGGGTCGGCCGCCTTGCCCCATTCAAAGCTTAAAGGGGTTACCTCGGCGCCGAATGTTTTGGCGATAGTGCCAAAGCGGTCGCCAAAGACGCCAATAGATACCGATAGCACCTTGTCGCCGGGGGACATGGTATTGACGACGGCTGCCTCCAGGCCGCCGGTGCCAGAGCCGGTGAGCAGAAAAATCTCATTCTTGGTCTGGAAGAGCTTTTTTAGGTCGGATAGTACATTGTCCTGGATTTGCCTGAACTCTGGGCCGCGGTGGTTTATCATCTGTCGGCTCAGCGTCCTTAGCACTTCATCGGGCAGGGGGGTGGGGCCGGGAACACGCAGTTGCTCCATTTTTCTCCTTATACTATAGTGTATCAGTATTTATTACTTTGGCAAAGCGGCGCTTGCCTACTTTGATGATGCTACCACTCTTTACTGGGATCACGTTTTCGGTTACTTTTGTGCCGTCGGTGTTGACTGCCCCCTGGGCAATTAACCTATTTGCCTCACTAAGACTCTTCGCAAAACCTATTACTACAAGTAATCTGGGGATATAAACACCTGTGACTCCCATTTGCTTAGACGATAGATCCTTAAAAGATATACGAATTTCCTGTATCTCATCGGGTGCCTCTTTTCTCTGCACCGTTCTTTCAAAGTGCCCCTCGGCTTCCATAGCTGCCTTCTGGTCGTAGAGCTGGGTTATAATCTCTCTTGATAGGCGTTTTTTAAGCTCCATGGGGTTGATACTTTTATTCTCAAGCCCCTGCCTGAATCCCTCCAGTTCATCATCGGGGACATCGGTCACCAGTTCAAAGTAGTTCAGGATAAGGCTATCGGGGATGGACATCACCTTGCCGTATATCTCATCGGGTGACTCGGTGACGCCAATATAGTTGCCCAGGCTTTTGCTCATCTTCTGGCTGCCGTCGGTGCCGACCAGCAGGGGAACCATGAAGCACTGCTGGGGTGGCTGCCCCATCATAGATTGAAGCTCCCTGCCCACCAGGAAGTTAAACTTCTGGTCGGTGCCACCAAATTCAACATCGGCTTCTATAGCCACCGAGTCGTAGGCCTGGAGCAGGGGATAGAGCAGCTCGGTGAGGGCGATGGGCCGCTCGGCTTTATAGCGGGCACTGAAGTCGTCTCTGGCCAGAAACTGGGCCACGGTGAACTTGCTGGTGAGCTGGATGACCTCGGTGAGGGTGAATTTGCCGAACCACTCGCTTTGCCACCTGATTTCGGTCTTTTCCCTGTCCACTATCTTGAAGAACTGCTGCATATAGGTCTCGGCGTTAGCCTTGACCTGCTCCAGTGAGAGCATCGGCCTGGTGGCTGACATGCCGCTGGGGTCGCCAATCTGGGCGGTCCAGTCGGCGACGATAAGGACAATCTGATGCCCCAGCTCCTGGAACTGGCGCAGCTTTCTTAGTGCCACCGTATGGCCCAGGTGGATATCGGGGAAGCTGGGGTCAAAGCCCTCCTTCAAGCGCAGTTTTTTGCCTGAGCGCAGCAGCTTTACCATCTCTTCTTCGACGATGATTTCGGCCACCCCTCGCTTCAGCAGGTAACTTATATCCTGGCTGGACATGGCTTAGTTGTCACCTCGGGTCTTTAATATAGCTGTCCCCTGTTTTACGTCCTTGGCTATCTGTTGTTTCAATTGCTCGGGCGAGTCAAATTTTACCTCATTGCGGAGGTGCTCAATGATGTCAACGGCTAGCTCCTGCCCGTAGAGGTCACCGTGGTAGTTAAGGAGATATACCTCAACCAGGCGCTGGCTTTCGCCGAAGGTGGGGCGCTGGCCAATATTGGTCATTGCCGCATAGCTCTGGTTATCAAGGTGAGCCTGGCTGACATAGACGCCCTCAGTGGGGAGAGCCTGATGCGGGCTCAGAGCCAGATTAGCGGTGGGAAAGCCCAGCCCGGTGCCTCGCCTGGCTCCGGCCACTACCTGCCCTTTAAGGCGGAAGGGGCGCCCAATCAGGGTCTGCGCCAGTTTCATATCACCTTCGGCTAGTGCCTTCCTGATGGCGGTGCTGCTTACCACCTTGCCCTTTATCATTGCCGGGGGAACCACGGTTACGCTGAAGCCCATTTCCTGCCCCAGCCGGCGCAGGGTAGCAGCATCGCCTTCCCGGTTTTGACCTAGAGCGAAGTCAGGCCCAATTACCAGCCCTCGCATCTTGAGGTGTTTTTTGAGCTTCTCCAGGAACTTGCAGGGGCTCAAGCTGGCTAACTGGGGGGTAAAGGAGAGGGGGATAACCACCTCAACGCCTTCATTCTTCAGCAGTTCTATTCTCTGGTCAAGGCTGGTCAGGAAGGGCAGACTGGTCTTGGGTGACAGCACCTCCTGGGGGTGCTGTCGGAAGGTGACCACGCCGCTTGAGTAGCCCTGCTCTCGGGCAAGGGCGGTTAGCCGGGAAATCAGGTATCTATGGCCAAGATGAACACCGTCAAAGACACCGATGGCCAGCAGCATATCTTTTTTGGGGGAAAATCGGGCTAATTCTGCCTCTACCGACATAGTTCTTTATACTATCATAACTCTATTTGGAGGGTCAAACAATTTCCAGCTCTCTTGCTTCCCCACCTCCCCATATTTTAACAGTTGTCTTTTTCCCCATACCCACCCGCCCTACGGAGGCTCACGTTCTTAACCCCCCGTTTCAAGGGGGATTTTAAAGAGGGAGCTAGCCCCTTTAGGGAGGGTTGGGTGGGACGAAAAACACAGGTTGAAAAATAGGGGGGATTAGTTGGGAAATAAAGCGTCCTCTAGAAACTGGCAATCCCCTCAACTATGGGGGGTGAGGTTAATAGAAAATTTTATTTTATGCTATACTATTCTTTGAGCCAGCGTAGCTCAGGGGTAGAGCAGCGGTTTCGTAAACCGTCGGTCGTCAGTTCGAATCTGACCGCTGGCTCTGTAGAGGTATGGTTTTACCCTTGGCAAGAGCTTTTGCTGGATACTTGACAGCTTGCCGGCGGGAGTAAAATTTCTTCAAAAACCTAATCCATGTGTATCGGCATAGACATGCGAGAAGAAAGCTAAACCCAGCGAGCAGAAGCACACCCCCAGCCACAGCAAAGTAAGGCATAAGGAATCTTCTGTCAGGGTTTTCCAGAAGCTGCGCAGTGGGGTGATCAATGTCAACAATAATGCCGCCAACAATGGCGAGCAGCACAACAGTGCCCACAATCCATGCCAGGCTTCGCATCTTATTACCCAAAGTATATTGTCGCCGCATATCACCTTATCCTACTCCTGAGCCGGCTTGTTATCACCAAGATAAATATTTATAGACCGCGGTCTTGACGAGGATTACCAAAGAACTAGTACGAACATGCCATTATAATTTGCCAAATGGCAAATGTCAAGACACTCAACCTAACCTTTTCTCACTTTTCCCATCAAGTCTAGTACTTCTTACCTAGAAAAAAACTAAGGCTTGACGGCAGAGTGTACCACCAGTTATGCTATTCGGTGCTACCCAGAAGGGAGCTCTATGATTAAGGCTGTCTTTTTTGACCTCCACAATACCTTAACTTGCTACGACCCTCCCCGGGAGGTGACTCATTCCCGGATGCTTGCCGAATTCGGCATTGAGGCCAGCCCGGAGGCTTTGCTTCGCCCGGTGATGACTGCCGACGACTTTCTCTATCGGGAACATGCCCGTTACTCGCTGGCTAAGCGCTCCCAGGAGGAGAAGATGGCTCTGTATGCCCAATATCATGGTATCATCCTCAAGGAGGCGGGGATAGAGGCCTCCCCGGAACTCATCAACGCTATCTTAAAAAAATGGATGAGTGTTGACTTAAAGATGGTGCTCTTTGATGATGTGGCGCCTACCCTAACTCAGCTAAAAGGACGGGGGCAAATCTTGGGGCTTATTTCCAACGAGGACCGTGATATAACTCCACTCTGCGAGGAGCTGGGGCTGTTCGCTTGGCTTCAGGTGGTGGTTACTTCCAAGGAAACCGGTTTTAGCAAGCCTCGACCGGAGATATTCCAGGCGGCAGCCAAAAAGGCGCTGGTTGAGCCCTCGGAGGCAATCTATGTCGGCGACCAGTATCAATTTGATGTCGTCGGGGCTAATGATGCCGGTATGCGGGGGATTCTCTTGGACCGCAGGGGCTTCTTTGAGGATATTACCGATTGTCCCCGCATCCGCAGCCTTAGCCAAGTGATGCAGTACCTTTAAGGTCTAGACATTGAACAGGAAGGTAATTACATCCCCGTCTTGGACTATGTAACCCTTGCCCTCCAGTCGGAGGAGCCCTTTCTTGTGAGCCTCAGCCAGACTGCCACATTTCACCAGGTCTTGGTAGCTGATTACCTCTGCCCGAATGAAGCCCCTTTCCATATCGGAGTGAATCTTACCCGCTGCCTTGAGGGCATCGGTGCCAGAGGCAATAGACCAGGCTTTGACCTCGTCTGAGGCGGTGGTGAAGAAAGTAACCAGGCCCAGTAGCTCGTAGGATAGCTTGATAACACGGTCAAGCCCGGACTCGGTGACGCCGAACTCGGCACGGAAACCTTTCGCCGCCTCGTCATCCAGCTGGGTCAGCTCCATCTCCAGCTCACCGCAGAGGGTCATGACGGCGGACTTTGCCCGTCGGTAACGGGAGTTAAGTTCCGCTTCTAGAGATGCTGCCTGGGGTATCTGCTCCTCGCCGATATTGACCAAAATTAACAGGGGCTTGGCGGTGAGGAACTGATAGCCAGCGATGATTTTAGCTTCAGCGGCGGTTAGCCCCAGCTCCCTGATAGGCACTTCTTTTTCTAAGTCAGCCTTGAGCCTAGCGAGCAGCTCTTGCTCTCGGAGCAGGCTCTGGCGCTCAGCTGCCTTAGCCCCTTTTAGAGATGTTTCTATTCTCTCCAGCCTGTGGCCAATAATGCCCAGGTCATAGAAGGTGAGCTCCAGGTTGACAATGGCAATATCCCTTTCGGCATCCAGGCTGCCTTCAGTATGGGGTATGCTTTCATTGGGGAAGGCTCGGACAACATTGATGAGGGCCTCGGTATCGCTGAGCTGGCCGAGCATTGGGCCGCTTATCGCCCGCTCTCCCTCCGCCCCCTTGACTTGAGCCCCGATATCAATATACCTTACCTCAGCCGGGACTACCCGCTTGGGGTGGAGCATATCGGTTAGTGTCTTGAGGCGTGGCTCCGGCACCTTGGCTATGCCGATATGTGGGGTTGGGTTTTTGGTATCGGCTTTACCTTTGGTTAAAGCATTGAAGACGGTGGTCTTGCCGCTCTTTGCCAGTCCAATGATGCCGATATCAATGCTCATTGGTCTAACCTGCTCGCTTTAATTTTTGGAGACTATTCGGAGGTTGCCCTTATTATTTTCTGGGCTTGCTTAAGGGCGAGTTCCCTTTCCTTGGTGGTTAACTGTTCGTTGGCAGCCAGGTCAAGCACGGTAAGAAGGGCTTCGTGGGAGTGGACATTGCCCAGCTGCTCGATAGCTTTAATCCTCAATTCAGCGGCAAATCCAATATCGGTGGCAATAGCTGATAGCTTCTTTAACTCTTCGGGGCGCTCCTTCATTTCACTCTCCTCTTTGGCTCCGGCTTTCACCTATTTTACTATTAGCGCCGTCATTATTCAATAGAGATTATTTTGGCTTTTCTGTGATAAAATGGTAAGAGCAATAAAAGTTAGAGGCGAGCCTTGATGTATATATTATGGGGCGAGGATGATTTCTCCATAAACAGGTCGCTTGAGGAGATAAAGCAGGGCCTGGGCGACCAGGCTCTCCTGGCGACCAATACCGCTACCTTTGATGGCCAGCAATTGACCCTGGACCAGCTAAAGGGTGTCTGTGAGACGGCGCCATTTCTGGCGGAGAAACGCCTGGTTATCATCCAGGGGTTGCTGGGGCGCTTTGAAGCCAGAAGCAAAACCCGAGGGCAGAGGAAAAGGCCACCTCCAAAGGAAGCCGCGGGTGAAGACAGGGCACTGGCCGCTTACTTAACTAACGTACCTGAGAGCACGGTTCTGGTGCTGACCGACGGCAGGCTAAAGGGCACTAACCTCATCCTCAAACAGCTTTCCGCCGGGGCGGAGGTAAGGACCTTCCCCATACTGAGAGAGGACAGGCTGCACCAGTGGATTAAGAGAGAGGTGGCTGAGCAAGCCACTACCATATCCCCCCAGGCGGTAGAGCTGCTGGCTAAGCTGGTGGGGGGCAATCTCTGGGTTATGAGCAGCGAGATAAACAAGCTGGCGCTTTTTGCCTCTGGCCGCCGTATTGAGGAAGAGGATGTTAAGGCCGTGGTCAGCTCGGCTGGGGAAGCCAGTGTTTTCGCCATGGTTGATGCCATCCTTGATTTTAAGGTTGGGGTTGCCGAGCTATTGTTGGAGCAGTTATTAAACAGGGGAGCTTCCTCAGCCTATCTTCTGGCTATGCTCTCGCGGCAGGTTCGGCTGATTGTTCTGGCTAAGGAGCTGAGACGCCAGAGGAAAGCCGAGGAGGAGATTCAGAGCCAACTGGGCTTAGCCCCCTTTCCCTTGCGCAAGACATTAGAGCAGGCGCAGAGGTATCCTCTGGAGCGGCTTGTACAGGTTTACCATAAACTTTTAGAAGCCGACCTCTCTATTAAGACCGGCAAGTTCGAGGGCGGGCTGGCGCTCAACCTGCTCATTGCCGAGCTTTGCCCTCAACCCAGGTAGAGAATTTCCTCTTATTAAATTGACAGCTAGTGTGGCTTAAACTAAAATCTTAAGGTAATGATGACCAGTGACCAAGTCCGCGAAGCCTTTTTGCGCTTCTTTGAGGAAAAAGGCCATAAAATCATTGCCAGCTCCTCTTTGATACCCCGGGGCGACCCCACTCTACTGCTTACCAGTGCCGGCATGGTGCCGTTTAAGCCCTACTTTTTGGGGGAAGAGGTACCGCCCAGCCCCCGCCTGGCCTCCTGCCAGAAGTGCTTCCGCACCACTGATATTGAGTCGGTGGGCGATGCCGGTCACCTAACCTTCTTTGAGATGCTGGGCAACTTCAGCGTCGGCGACTACTTTAAGCGGGAGGCGATTGGCTGGGCGTGGGAGTTTGTTACTCAGCGCCTGAAACTTTCGCCACAACGCCTGTGGGTAACCATCTTCCTTGACGATGATGAGTCCTTCGGCTACTGGCGGGAGGTGGGTGTCCCCGAGGAGAGAATCTTGAGGTTTGGCGAGGAGGACAACTTCTGGGGTCCCGCCGGCGATTACGGGCCCTGCGGGCCCTGCAGTGAAATCCACTACGACTTTGGGCAAGACGTTGGCTGCGGCCAGCCTTCCTGCCGTCCCAATTGTGGTTGCGGCCGCTTTTCCGAAATCTGGAACCTGGTCTTCACCCAGTATAACCAGGATGCCAAGGGAAAGCGCACTCCGCTACCCAAGCCCAATATCGATACCGGCATGGGTCTGGAGAGGACAGTGGCGGCGGTCAACAATAAACCCTCGGTCTACGAGATTGACCTCTTTGTCCCTTTAATACAAAAAATATCCAGGTTAGCCGGCAGGAAATACGGTTCAGATAGTAATAGCGATAAGGCTATGCGGGTGGTTGTTGAGCACGGCCGTGCCCTGACTTTTCTCATCGCTGATGGGGTGGATCCGAGTAACGAGGGGCGGGGTTATGTGCTGCGACGGCTCTTGCGGCGGGCGGCGCTTTTTGGCAGGAGACTGGGATTGGATAGACCGTTTATTGGCCAGATAGCAGGTGCAACGGTTGGCAGCATGGCTAAAGTTTATCCTGAGTTGCAGCGGGAACAGAATCGCATCTATCAAGTTGTTCAGGATGAGGAAGCAAGATTTCGGGAAACGCTCAAGACCGGCTTGGAGCTTTTGAATAACATCATGGCTGATAGGGAGACTATTAAAGCGGGGGAGATTTCAGGAGTAGATGCCTTTCGGTTATATGATACACATGGCTTTCCTATAGAGCTAACGAAAGAGATTGCACAAGAGCAAGGTCTGACTGTTGATATGGCTGGCTTTGAAAAGGAGATGGAGAGGCAGAGGGAGAAAGCCCGCACTGCTCGGAAGGATGTGACTATATTAGCACCTACGGCGGAAGCTATTGCAGAGGCACTGGCACCTAAGGTTGTGATTGTTGGGGGTGGGGTAAAATTTGTCGGTTACACAAGCCTTAACTGTAGTTCTACTATCGCTGGTCTTTTAGTCGATAATCAGTCTATAAAAACAATAAAAGGTGGCGAGGAGGCAAGCGTTATATTAGAAATTACCCCTTTCTATGCCGAGATGGGAGGTCAGGTAGGTGACACCGGCGAGATAGTTGGCCCTAAAGGGCGTTTTATTGTCACCAATACTGTTCAGATGCCGCCGGGTATAATCGTTCACCAGGGTAGGATTGTTGAGGGTAGCTTGGCGGTTGGCGATGAGGTTGAGGCAATAGTTGACGGGGAGCGGCGGCTGGATATTGCCCGCAATCATACCGCCACCCATTTACTCCAGTCGGCACTGCGCCAGGTATTGGGGGAGCATGTCCTGCAGAGGGGTTCTCTGGTTGCCCCCGACCGCCTCAGGTTTGACTTCTCTCACCTTAAGGCATTGACATCAGAGCAGATAGCCGAGGTCAACCGCATCGTCAACGAGAAGATTCGCCAGAACCTGAAGGTGGAGGCTGAGGATAATGTTCCCTATAAAGAGGCTATCGAGGATGGGGTTATTGCCCTCTTTGGCGAGAAGTACGGCGAGGTCGTGCGGGCGGTGAAGATTGGCCAGCCCAGAGTCAGCGCCGAGCTTTGCCGTGGCACTCATGTTAGCTCAACTGGGGAGATAGGCCTATTT
>CAZQXA010000045.1:0-9376 GCA_964597155.1 uncultured Dehalococcoidales bacterium | reverse complement strand
TTCGGTGCCTTTTTCTGGAAGCGAGCAACAGCCGCCGGGGCGCTGGTCAGCTGTATTGTTGGCGCCATAGTGGTCCTGGTTTTGCAGATACTTTCTTATCCTCAGGTACTAAACTGGAAGCCTTTAGGCTGGTGGCCCGGAACGTGGGGATTCATCGTCTGCGCTATTCTCTTTGTTGGCATTAGTTTAGCAACTAAACCGCCCAAAGAGAAAGCAGAGGAGTTTATTGGCTATCTGCGGGGGGCGCTTAAAAAGGGCAGGTTTATCTAGAGTTGTCTTTTGTCTGGGGTATTGACACGGTGAAAAGGGGGAATCCATGAACATTTGCAGAGCCGCAGCACTAGCCATTGTTTTCTTATTAATGCTAGCTACTCCGGCCTTTGCTGATGGGGGATTTTTTGTCCTAGACTCCTCGAGAGACATCTATCAGCCTGCTCAGAAAGCAATTATACTCTACGAAAATAACCGAGAAACCTTGATTCTGCAGGTCAAATATGAGGGCGATGCCGATGAATTCGCCTGGGTTGTACCCGTGCCCAATTATCCCGAGGTAGACGTTTCCGAGCCTGAGCTATTCCAGGAGTTGGCTGAGCTCACTGAGGTGGAGGTGTTCTCCGGCGGCGGCTGCGCATTTGGCCCTATGGCAGGACCTGAGCCGGGGGTTGAGGTCTGGGAAGAAAAGGTCGTTGGGCCGTACGATGTAGCCATTCTGTCGGCTAGCTCCTCAGAGGCTTTAATAGACTGGCTGAATGCAAACGGATACTTCTTCCCTGAAGAGGGTGAGGAGATTATCGATAGCTATGTCACTCAGACCAGAGATTGGTATTTTGTAGCTAACAAGATTAATACCGAGGCGGAAGCCACGGGTTTGGCTGAGGGGACGATTCAGCCTCTAAGATTGAGTTTTGACTCGGATGAAATATTTTATCCTCTCCGCATTACCTCTTTGAGTTCAGATAGATGTGAAGTCCTTTTATATGTCTTCACCGACCAAAAAGTGGTGCCTGGTGAGTATCAGTACCTTTCCCTTAACACCCCGGAACAGATCTACTATTTAGAACCCGAGGAGGACGTGTTCTACCTGGAATACGGCGAACAGATATATATTGGGGACTTGGGCTATTATTTATCTGAATTACTAGGCAACTCTTTGGCAGGTGACCAATACTATCTGACCAAAATAAGGGGTGAAATTAACGCTGATAACATGGTTGATATTGAGCTCATCCCCTATGAGGAGGAGCACTATTTAGACTCAGACGGGGATGGCTGGAGTGACGAGGAAGAAACGATTGCAGGTACAGACCCCAACGAGGTTGACACTGATGACGATGGGATGCTGGACCCCGTAGATCCGTATCCGTTGAAAAAGAGATCACCTCTTGGATGTGGTTTGATGACTGTAATCATTCCCTCGTTGACAGTTGGTTTCTGTATATGGCTGATATGTCGGAGAAAATCAGCCGCCGGGGATTGACGAGGTGAGAGACTGAAAGAGCCATATAAACCCTTCCGTCCTTCTGTCTTTCAGGACTGAGACGAGCCATGCGCACAATATGGCCCCTGACCCTCGGCTCTAATCAAACTCCCGCCTTCTTCAGGTAGCATTTTCGCCACCCTGTATAGAAGCCCAGCAAACTTTTGGCAAAAAGCCCCTTTAGGGTATTGACAAAGCGAAAAAGCTATGATATTATAAGGCATACGGTAACCATATACCGTAATTTACATGGCTGGGAGGAGCCTGTGGGCATACAGGATTTAGAGGCTAAAACAATTGGCAGTGGGCTTCCCTCACTTGATGAACTTCTGCAGGGGTTACGGCCGGGTGACAACGTAGTCTGGCAGGTTGACCGCCTTGAGGACTATCCGTACTTTGCTCAAGCGTTTGCTGAGCAAGCAATTCGAGACGGTTTTGATTGTGTTTACTTACGCTTTGCTCCACATGCCGCTATTTTGGAGCCGCGACCTGGGCTGAAAATCACCACGATTGACCCTAGTCTCGGGTTCGATTATTTCACTGGTGAGATGCACCGAATAATTGGGGAAGGTGGTGGAAAGGTCTGTTACATCTTTGATAACCTTTCCACCTTGGTTGAAGAGTGGGCTACGGATGAGTTGCTGGTCAACTTCTTTCAGGTGACCTGCCCATACATTTTTGAAATTGGCGCCGTGGCCTATTTCGCTCTCAGGCGTGGCCAGCATAGTTACCGCGCCATAGCCCGCATACGTAATACTACTCAGATACTAGTCGATGTTTACCATGTCGGTGGCATTACCTACATCCAGCCATTAAAGGTGTGGGAACGTTACTCCCCGCAGATGTTTTTGCCTCACCGAATAACGGGTAATGGCTGGGAACCTATCTCTCGTAGTGGCGATGCTGCCAAGATACTGACAACTGCCAGTAAGCGACCGCTTAATATTAGCTCTGATTCTATCGCCCCCTGGGATACCGTCTATCGGAAGCTGCTGCAAGACAGGCAACTACAAGCGGCTCTGCCCAAGATGACTCAGGAAACTATGGCGCTAAAGGAATCGCTATCACGGATGATGATTGGTAATCATAAGAAGTTAATCCAGCTAGCTAACCGTTATCTGACCCTGGATGACCTGCTCCAGGTAAGAGACCGCCTCATTGGCTCAGGGCGAATCGGTGGTAAAGCCGCCGGCATGCTGCTGGCAAGAAGTGTTTTACTTTCAGACAATCGCCAGAATGGCTTTTCAGCGGTGTTGGAAGAGCACGACTCCTTCTATATAGGCTCAGACGTGTTCTTCACCTTCCTGGTAAATAACAACCTGTTCCAGCTCAGACTGGAACTATCGAAAACAGGCAAGCTCTCCCGGGATGAGTTCGCCAAAGTGGAACAGAGGTTTCTAGACGGCAAGTTCCCCGAGGAAACAATGGAGCAGTTCCGCGGCATGATTGATTACTATGGACAGGCACCCATGATTATCCGCTCATCAAGCCTTCTTGAGGACGGATTCACCGATGCCTTTGCCGGAAAGTACCGCAGCGAGTTCTGCGCAAATCAAGGTAGCCCTGAGGAACGTCTGGAGGCCTTCTTAAGGGCAATCAAACTGGTTTATGCCAGCGCCCTGAACCCCGATGCCCTTGCCTATCGCCACCGACGTGGTCTTGGCGAAGGTGACGAGCAGATGGCAATCTTGGTGCAACGTGTCTCCGGGATGCCTTACAAGCAATACTTCTTCCCAGGCCTGGCCGGCGTAGCTTTTTCGCGGAACCTCTTTGCCTGGACAAACCGCATCGACCCGAAAAAGGGGATGATACGGCTGGTGTTTGGCCTGGGAACTCGCGCGGTTAACCGGGTGAGCGGTGATTACCCCAGGATGATCGCCGTCAGCCACCCAACCATCAGGCCAGAGATTGGTATGGAAGTCGCCAAATATTCCCAGCGAATGGTGGACATTCTTAACCTTGAAGAAAACACCTTTGAGACCAGACCTTTCGTTGAAATAATTAGAGGGGACAAATACCCCGCTCTAAACTTGCTGACATCCGAGATAGCTGATGGTTACCTGCGTGACTGGTTTAGGACCTCAGCCGGGGGTTGGGAGAAAAACCTGGTCTTGACCTTTAACAATCTGATAAAGCAAACCAAACTGATCAACATAATCGGGGAGATGTTGACCAGGCTGGAGGAGGCGTGGGGGCAGCCGGTAGATATTGAATTCACCGCCTATGTCGACGGTGAGAGTAAAGTAAGGGTCAACTTGCTGCAATGCCGCTCATTGCGCGTGCCCACGCTGGCTGGCACCGGAGCCAGCATACCCGAAAAATTGCCTAGAGAGCAAATACTCTTCCGCTCCAATCGGGCGATAAATGCCGGGATGGTCAACGATATTCGCTACATCATCTACATCGACCCCAGAAAATATGCCGAGGTAGCCACAATAGATAATAAGAAGTCTCTGGGGCGAGTGATTGGCAAGCTGAATAGCCAGTTGCGTCAGAAGGAGGGCAAGACCATGCTGGTGGGGCCAGGCCGCTGGGGCAGCAACAACATTGAGCTTGGTGTGAATGTGGGCTATGCCGACATCGACGGCACCGCGGTTCTGGTAGAGATTGCCCGCGAGGAGGCCGGCCATGTCCCGGAAGTCTCCTACGGAACCCACTTCTTCCAGGACTTGGTGGAGGCAGAGATACTTTACCTTCCCGTTTATCCTGATGACCCTGCCGCAGATTTTAACACCAAGTTCTTTGCCCAATCGCCCAACATACTGAAGAACTTACTGCCCGAACTAAGCAATTTTGAAGAGGTGGTACATGTAATTGACGTGCCAGTGGCAACAGATGGTGCTTCAGCGAAGGTCATTGCTGACCCAAAGACTCGCCAGGCTATTTGCTTTTTAGACAAAAGCGGAAAGTAGTGAATACTAATAAAAAACTAAGGAGGAAAGAAAAATGAACCTGCAGAGACCAAATGCCAATGATGCCACCAGAACCGCCAATCGTTCCAAAAGTGTGGTGCCAATGAGCGGACTTTGCAGTCGCTGCATTGACGGCTGCACTGGAAACTGCGAGGTGTTCAAGGCAACCTTTCGCAGTCGGGAGCTAATCTATCCCGGACCTTTTGGGGACATCACCGCTGGTGGAGACAAGGACTATCCGGTTGATTACTCGCACCTCAATATCCAGGGGTATGCGCTGGGAGCCAAGGGGCTACCAGACGGTGTTATCGGCAACCCGGACACGGCTATTTTCCCGGCGGTAAATACCGAGACTGAATACGGCTGGGATAGAAAAGTCAAGATGCGCCTACCTATATTCACCGGGGCATTGGGTTCCACTGAGATTGCTCGTAGGAACTGGGAGCATTGTGCTGTTGGTGCCGCCCTCAGTGGAATAACCCAGGTCTGCGGCGAGAATGTCTGCGGCATTGACCCCCAGCTTGAACTCGATGAACACGGAAAGATTGTTTCGGCACCGGATATGGACCGCCGAATCGAAATCTACCGTCGGTACTACCGTGGTTACGGCGAAATCCTGGTGCAGATGAACGTTGAGGATACCAGGCTGGGTGTGGCCGAGTACGTAAACCGGAAGCATGGGCTGGATACCATTGAGTTGAAATGGGGGCAAGGCGCCAAGTGCATTGGCGGCGAGATAAAGGTTGATAGCTTGGAGCGTGCCCTGGAGCTTCAGAGGCGCGGCTACATTATTACCCCCGACCCATCGCAACCCTTAAGCCAGGCGAGCTTCAAGGACGGCTCGCTGAAAGAATTTGAGCGCCACAGCCGCCTCGGCTTTATTGACGAAGAGGGGTTCTATGCCGAGGTCGAGAGATTGCGGAACCTGGGCTTCAAGCGCATCACCCTGAAGACGGGTGCCTACAGTCTGCGCGAGCTGGCCATGGCCATCAAGTGGGGCTCTAAAGCTAAAATTGACCTGTTGACCATAGATGGCGCTGGCGGCGGCACCGGGATGAGTCCCTGGCGCATGATGGAGGAATGGGGTATCCCCCCTCTCTACCTGCATTCTGCTGCCTATGAATTCTGCCAGAGGTTAGCCAGGAAAGGCGAGCGAGTACCCGATATTGCCTTTGGTGGTGGCTTCAGCAGCGAGGATGGTGTTTTTAAGGCGCTGGCGCTGGGGGCACCCTTCACCAAAGCGGTATGCATGGGGAGGGCGCTGATGATCCCGGGTATGGTAGGCAAAAACATCGCCCAGTGGCTTAAAGAAGGTAAGTTGCCCAATACCGTGGGTCAGTTCGGCTCAACACCGGAAGAAATATTTGTCTGCTACGAAGAGGTTAAAGACCTGGTCGGTGCTGACGAGATGAAGAATATCCCGCTAGGAGCGCTGGGAATATACAGCTACAGTGAAAAGATAAGAGTAGGACTACAGCAGCTCATGGCTGGCGCCAGGTGCTTCAATATACCCGCCATCAGCCGTCGTGACTTGATGTCACTGACTGAGGAATGCGCTAAAGTGACCGGAATACCCTATCTAATGGATGCCTATAGGGAAGAGGCGATGAGAGTTCTTTACGGTGATGGCTATGCCTCAGCACTGAATAATGTCCTGGGCAGTACCGAGGATTATGTTTTGATTCCGGGAAGATGGCGGAGCTTCGAGTGACGGCAATAATTGGTATTATTGACACATTCTGTCAGGATAAAGTAAGATGTGGCAAATGGCTTCCGTAGTCCGTTAATACTGCGATGGGATTTGAAACTCAAGACGTTGAAAGGAAGTTTGTTTCTATTCTAAAGGTTCTTAGCGATTCTAAGAAGCCTTTAGGGTCTATGGTCATTGCCCGTCGCTTGAAAGAACGTGGTATCGAGCTGAGCGAAAGAGCCGTGAGATATCACCTCAAGCTCATGGACGAACGGGGACTGACGCAACTTGTCGGGCGGAGAAATGGCCGAATTCTTACTGAGCAGGGTGTTGAGGAAATGGGGCGTGCCCTAGTCAGGGATAAAGTTGGCTTTGCTATCTCAAGAATTGAGCTGCTCGCTTTCCGCACCGATTTTAATCTGGAAAAGCGCACCGGTTCCCTGCCAATAAATGTCTCCCTTTTTCCGAAGGCGAATTTTAGCAAGGCTCTTCAGGCAATGAAGCCGGCTTTTACCGCCGGACTTTGCGTCAGTGAGCTGGTGGCAGTAGCCCAAGAGGGTGAAACGCTGGGTGAATTAGTCATACCGCCGGACAAGGTGGGATTCGCTACCGCCTGCAGCGTTTTAATAAATGGCGTTCTGCTTAAGCTCGGCATACCAATGGATTCTAAATTCTCCGGCATCCTTCAGTTCCGAAATTCCAAGCCTCTAAGATTTGTGGAACTTATTCACTATTCGGGATGCTCTCTGGACCCTTCGGACGTATTTATCAGGGCTAAGATGACCTCAGTATCTAGAGTAGCCAGGGAAGGTGAAGGGTTAATACTAGCCACTTATCGTGAGATACCAGCCAGCTGTCAACCGATGGTAGAGAAAGCGATATCCCAATTGAAAGAGGCCGGTTTGGGGGGAGTACTGATAATGGGCGGTATCAGTGAGCCAGTATGTGAAATACCGGTAGAGATTAACCGAATCGGGATAATCCTTCTCAATGGCTTGAATCCTGTAGCCGCGGCTATGGAAGCTGGCGTGGAAGTCGAAAATTTTGGCATGAGCACGCTCATTGATTACAAGAAATTGATTAATTTTCAGGAGCTTTTAAGATGAAAGAGATAAAGATTATACCCTGTCTCGATGTAAAAGACGGCAGGGTGGTCAAGGGAATAAAGTTTGTTCGCCTTCGGGATGCCCGCGACCCGGTGGAGGCAGCCCAGGCTTACTGTCGGGAGGGGGCTGATGAGCTTGTCTTCCTGGATATCTTTGCTACCGTAGAAAACAGAAAAACAAGGCTGGAATGGGTGAAAAGGGTGGCTGATGTGGTCACCATTCCCTTTGCCGTTGGCGGCGGAATTGGAAGCATTGAGGATATGGTGGCACTGTTCGCTCTTGGTGTCGACAAGGTCTCCATAAATACTGCCGCCGTAAAGAAGCCAGAGCTTATTAGGGAAGCTGTCAAAAAATTCGGCAAGGAGAGGCTGGTGGTTGCTATTGACGGCAGGAAGAACCCGGCGGGGAGTAACCTTCCCCGGCTTGAGGTCGTGGTCAAGAGCGGCACCGAGTCCACCGGGCTGGATATTGTTAGCTGGGCAAAGCAGGTGGAGAAGCTGGGTGCCGGCGAGATTTTGCTCACCAGCAAGGATGCCGACGGGACAAAAGAAGGCTACGACCTGGAGATGACCAGGGCAGCGGCTGAGGCGGTTAGTATTCCGGTTACGGCTTCAGGCGGTGCCGGCAAGCTGGAGCACCTTTATGATGCTGTGGTCAAAGGCAAGGCATCAGCCGTTCTGGCGGCTTCAATATTTCACTTCGGGGAGATATCTATACCTGAAGCTAAAAGATACCTGAAAGAAAAGGGAATAGCGGTAAAAATCTGACATAAAATCTTAAAGAGGAGAAAAGGACTTGAAAAAGATTAATCCCTTTGATGTCGTCAAGCAACAGGTAGACAGGTGTGCCGAAATTTTGGGCCTGCCCCCCGATGTAACGACAATGCTTAAAAGCCCAATGCGAGAATTACACGTATCACTGCCAGTGCGCATGGACGATGGCTCTATCAAGGTATTCCAAGGGTTTAGGGTTCAATACAACGATGCCAGAGGTATCACCAAGGGGGGTATTAGATTCCATCCCGATGAAACAATAGATACTGTTCGGGCACTGGCGGCCTGGATGACATGGAAGTGTGCCTTGCTGGACCTGCCTCTAGGCGGAGCCAAGGGTGGTGTTGTTTGCAATCCCAAAGAGATGTCCGCTGGTGAGTTGGAACGTTTGAGCCGGGCATATGTGCGGGGCGTATTCTCCTTCATTGGTCCTGAGAAAGACGTGCCTGCCCCGGACGTTTATACCACTCCGCAAATTATGGCCTGGATGATGGATGAGTATTCAGCCATTGCCGGGAAGCCGCAATTTGGTGTTATCACCGGCAAGCCACTGGCCGTGGGCGGTTCTCCGGGACGGGGTGATGCTACCGCTCGTGGTGGGATGTATGCTATCCGTGAAGCGGCCAGGACGCTCGGCATTGACTTAGGCAAAGCTACCGTCGCCGTGCAGGGTTACGGAAACGCCGGATATTATGCCGCTCGGTTATGCAGCGAGCTTTTTGGCTCTAAAATAGTAGCCGTATGTGATAGCAAAGGTGGAATATGCTGCCAAGATGGGGTTGACCCGGATGCGGCTTATGCGTGTAAGGCCCAGACTAGCTCGGTGTGCAATCTACCCGGTATGGAGCCTATCTCCAAGGAGGACCTCCTGGAGCTGGACGTGGATATACTCATCCCATCGGCTATAGAAAACGTGATAACCGACAAGAATGCCCCAAATATTAAAGCCAAAATTGTTGCTGAGCTGGCTAATGGCCCAACTACACCCGAAGCTGATGATATCCTATATAAAAATGGGGTTCACGTGATACCTGACTTTCTTTGTAACGCCGGTGGTGTGACCGTTTCCTACTTTGAGATGGTTCAGGACTTCTACCTGTACTTCTGGGATGAAACCGAGGTTCGCCAGCGGCTAGACAAGAAGATGACCGCCGCCTATCATTCCGTTTTGAATACCAGCCGAGAATACAAGATAAACATGCGGCAGGCAGCCTACGTAAGGGCTGTCGAACGTGTGGTGGAAGCAATGAAGCTCCGGGGCTGGGTCTAGGGGGCCTTGTCTGGGTCAACTGGTTATTTAGCTTTATGGTGGCAGCGGGTGGATTCGAACCGCCGACCAAGGGCTTATGAGGCCTTAGATCAGCTACAATTGCTTAACACTTTGAGCGTGACCGAAATTTCCGAGTTAAGCAAATTAA
>CAZQXA010000044.1:0-9416 GCA_964597155.1 uncultured Dehalococcoidales bacterium | reverse complement strand
AATAAATTAGTAAAACGAAGCTAGTTGAGGTTGTTGCTGTATTTATAACTACCTCAACCAGCTAAGGCTTTTTATCTCTTAAATTGGATTGCTAGTGCTCGTCTTTGTTCTAGAAGGAGCAGGATACTTCGGTAGGATAGAGATGAAGCCTCCCCCGTCTCCACCAGAAATTAGTAAGCGCCAGCTTCACCGCTGGCGCTTTTTATATTCACCTCTGCCCCTTGACATTATTGTTAAAATATTATAAATTATTATATTAATCTTAATAATAAAGAAAAAATGCACAATCAATAAAGCATGGCTGACAGATATGGATAGGGCAAAGTTAACCCGGGAGGTCATTCAGCTTCTGGAACGGATAGGCCAGGTGGAGCATGCCAGGGAACGATATGCCCCTGAGGCTTGGATGGAGTTGAACCTGACTATTGGCCAGTTGAAGAGCCTATTTTTTATTGATTTTGAAGGAAGCACCAATTTCAAGAAGCTGGCGACGGCTCTGGGAGTAACTCCACCCAATGTTACCGGAATTATTGACCACCTGGTGGAGCAAGAGCTGGTGAGTCGCCAGGAGAATCCTGAGGACCGTCGTGTGATTCTCCTCACAACTACAGACAAGGGGAAGACTCTGCTGGCTAGGCTTAGAGAGCGCCGAATGAGCCGCATGTCCGGTATCCTGGCACAATTAAGCCTGGGGGAGCTTACTGCTCTGGCTGAAGGTTTAAGCGCAGTTGCCAGAGTAGGCGAGGGTACCAAGGAGAAATAGGGAGATGAGCATAATAGAAGTTGAGGGGTTATCCAGAAATTTCGGGCAGCTAGTGGCGGTTGATAAAGTCTCCTTTCAGGTAGCTGAAGGCGAAATATTCGGTTTTCTGGGACCGAACGGGGCGGGTAAGACGACCACCATCAATATGCTCTGTACTCTTCTGAAACCGACTAGGGGCAGGGCAACGGTCAACGGATATGATGTGGTGAGACAGCGTAGTGAGGTGCGGCGCTCTATTGGCCTTGTCTTTCAGGACCCGACTCTTGATGAATATCTAACCGCTGAACAGAATTTACGCTTCCATGCCTATGCTTATAACATTCCCAAGGAGATAAGGGAGAAGCGCATCGGCGAAGTACTGGAGCTGGTTGAGCTGGCTGACCGCCGCAAGAGTAAGGTTCGTACCTTTTCCGGGGGGATGAAGAGGAGACTGGAGATTGCTAGAGGACTGCTGCATAACCCACGAGTCCTCTTTCTGGATGAACCGACCCTTGGTTTGGACCCCCAGACCCGGCGCCATATCTGGGACCACATTCTGGCGGTGCGCAAACAGATTAACCTTACCATCTTTTTAACCACCCACTACATGGACGAGGCGGAGAATAGCGACCGCATAAGCATTATTGACCATGGGAATATCATTGCCCTTGACACCCCGGATAAACTCAAAGACGCCCTGGGTGGGGATGTGGTAACACTAAAAGCCGAGGACAACAATGCTGCCGCCCTGGAACTAAAAGAAAAATACGGGTTATCGCCCCTTATCCAGGACGAGACGATTACCTTCAGCATTCGCTCTAGCGAGAAGTTCCTGCCCAAGTTGATGGATAGCTTCCAGAGTCGCCTGCTTTCCATCGGTATCCGCCGGCCCACTCTTGACGACGTATTCCTTAAACTAACCGGTCACGCCATTCGTGATGAAGAGGCAGATTCGAAGGAACAGATGCGAGGAATGGCCAAGATAATGAGAAGGGGGCATTGAGTGTAATCTATGGCAGATGTTTTTCGGGGAATATGGGTCGTGGCCTACCGGGAACTGCTTCGTTTTGTTCAGGAACGCGCCCGCTTGTTCTCATCCTTTGCCCAGCCACTCTTGTTTCTGGTTATTTTTGGTGCCGGTTTTAACCGCCTCATAGGGACAATGACGCCTGGGGTTGACTTTATCCAGTTCATGTACCCGGGCATTATTGCCATGTCGGTATTGATGAGTTCGGTAATGTCGGGCGTATCCATTGTCTGGGACCGGGAGTTTGGCTTTTTAAGGGAAATCTTGGTTGCCCCGCTGGGGCGGAGCGGAATTGTACTGGGCAAGGCCGTAGGTGCTGCCGTGGTGGCGGTGATTCAGGGCATAGTTATGCTGGTGCTGGCGCCATTTCTTAATGTCCCGATTAGCCCCATAATGGTGCTCGAGCTTATACCAGTACTAATTATAATATCTATGTCCCTTTCTGGCCTGGGTGTCTTAATTGCTTCACGCATGCGGTCTCAGCAGGGATTTATGATAATCATACAAATCATCATCATGCCCCTAGTATTTCTCTCCGGTGTGTTTTTCCCGGTGAACAATGTGCCTGTCTGGCTTGAGGTCATCTCCAAGGTTAACCCGTTAACCTATGGCGTTGATGCCATTCGTCAACTATTCTTAAGCGGAGCTACGGGGCAGGGCGGTTACCCCCTTGGGGTGACAGTCTGGGGACACACCATGACCGTTCTTGATGATATCTTAATTGTGGCCGTCTTTGGCATTATACTGCTGTCACTGGCGGCATGGTTCTTTAGTAAACAAGAATAGGTATATCGCTAGAGGTTTAGCGGCGCCAGCTTTATAGCTGGCGCTTTTTATTTTAAGATTTTAATAAAACCTAAACACCAATTTTATGAGTAATTAACGGCCAATAGTTTAAGATTAGGGTGTGAATAGGGTAGCAGCAATGATTAGAAGCGCAATTAAATGTCCTGATGACATGGTTTTGGTATTTGATGAGGATGACGAGCAGATTCCTCGTTATCAGGGGCGGTATGGTGAAGTAAAGAGGGCTATCCTGGAGGACGCCCCTCAGGAGGCAGTATTTGGCCACTGGCTCGATTTTGAGGCTGATATAATCACCGTCTCCAGAGAGGAGTGGTAGCCAGTCTGCCCCCTTTTCTAATGCCTTTTGGCATTTTTAGGCTATTTATGATACAATTGGCATATAAAATAGACTTGAAGGGGTGACAGTGGGAAAGAAAGTCCTCCTCGTTGATGACGACCCTGCCTTTGGCCGGCTGGTTGAGCGTGTTTTTACCCAGAAGGGATATGAGGTGCTCAACGCCAATAACGGCGAGGAGGGATTGCGGCTTTTATTTGACCAAAGGCCAGATGTGGTGCTCCTGGACGTGGTCATGCCCAAGATGAATGGCTGGGAGACCTGCAGCCGTATCCGTGATATCTCCGATATCCCCATAATTATGCTCACGGCTCATGAGAAGGCTGAGGAAGATATAGTGCATGGGCTTGACTGTGGAGCTGACGAGTATCTGACTAAGCCGCTGGGGGGCGATGAGCTGGTAGCCAGGGTGCGGGCGGTAATGCGGCGTGCCCAGTTGCCTTATTCCCAGGAAGAGGGGGTTACCTTTAGTGACGGTTACCTTGCGGTGGATATTGCCCAGCGGCAGGTCTTGGTCAATGGGAAGCGGGTGAGGCTGACCCCAATAGAGTTTCGCCTGCTGGCACTGCTTTTAAAGAATGCCGGCCATATTCTCACCCATAAACAACTGCTGGAGAAGGTGTGGGGCTGGGAGTACACCGATGACCTGGATTATGCGCGCATCTATATCTGGCATCTTCGCCAGAAGATAGAGCCCGACCCGGCAGAGCCCAAGTATATTGTTACCGAGCCGGGGGTTGGCTACTCCTTCCGCAGAGCCACCTGACATTGACCCCGCCCCTCCCTTTCAAACCTAGCTTCTTTTTCCCACCCAGCCCGCCCTATGAGGGTTTGTCCTTAAACCATCGCTTTTCGGATGTTTTTCTTCCCACCCACCCTCGAAGAGTCTTTGATCGCCCTAATAGGCTAGCGCCTCTAAAACTCTCATTCTCCGCCCCCCATTAGAGTGATACCCCTCTCTTCCTCCCCCTAGACTGGATAAAGGGGCAAATAAGGAGTGTTAAAGAGGTATAACCTCTATAGGGTGGGTTAGGGTGGGAAGTAGAACTAACGCTAAAAACCGGGCAACCCCCAATCCCCTTTTAGACTTGTGGTTATTGGGCGGCGATGGTAAAATATTATAGAACAGTCAGCAGAGGAGGCCCTTGTTCCGGGTTGAGGTCTCAGTAAAACCTGACCTTCCCGACCCACGCGGAGAAGCATTACAAAAGGATATCCGTGACCTCGGCATTGCTGCTGCCGGAAGGGTGAGGGTCAGCGATATATACCTGCTGGAAGGGGACTTAAGCCAAGAAGAGTTGACCTTAATCTGCCGGGAGCTGCTGGCTGACCCCGTAGTTGAACAGTATTCCCTCGGAAAATCATCCCCTCTTGCCCCGCTGGACGCCCATGCCGTTGAGGTTGCCTATAATCCCGGGGTGATGGACCCGGTGGAAGAGAGTGTCAGCAAGGGCATCCTTGACCTGGGCGTAAAGCACATCAAGTCGGTAAAGACAGCCAAGAGGTATTATCTATGGGGTGGGCTTTCCGCCAGTGACATTGAGCTTATCTCCAGCAAGCTGCTGGTTAACAGCGTTATTCAGCATGTGGTCACCGGCCGGGAGAGGGTATCTTTGCCCTCAGCCGAGTACCGTTTTTCGCGGGAAGAGGTTGATTTGCTGGCTCTGGATAACGACGGCTTAGCCAGGCTGGGACGGGAAAAACTTGAGTTAAATCTGAATGAATTAAAGCACATCCAGGGCTACTTCTCTAAATTAGGTCGCAATCCCACTGATGTTGAGCTGGAAACATTAGCCCAGACCTGGTCGGAGCACTGCAAGCACAAGACATTCAAGTCCAAGATAAGGTTGGGGGAAGAGGTCATTGATAATCTGCTCCGGAGCACCATCATGAGGGTGACCGAGGAGCTGAATAAGCCCTGGTGCCTCTCCACCTTCAAAGACAACTCCGGGGTGATAGATTTTGACGGGCGTTACGCCCTCTGTTTTAAGGTTGAGACCCATAACCACCCTTCAGCCATTGAGCCCTATGGCGGGGCATCAACGGGAATAGGCGGAGTAATTCGTGACCCGTTGGGCACCGGGCTGGGGTCAAAGCCAATCGCCAATACCGATGTATTCTGCTTTGCCCCGCCCGATTTCCCCCATGATAAGCTGCCTCCCGGTGTCCTCCATCCCCGCCGTATTCTCCAAGGGGTGCGGGCTGGGGTGGCTGACTACGGCAATCGGATGGGAATCCCCACCGTCAACGGGGCTATCCTCTTTGATGAGCGGTATCTGGCTAACCCGGTGGTCTTGTGCGGCACCATCGGGCTCATGCCCAAGAGCGCGGCTCAGATGGGAAAACAGCAGCCGGGTGACCTGGTGGTTGTGGCCGGGGGCAGGACGGGGCGGGACGGTATCCACGGCGTCACCTTTGCCTCGGCACTGTTAAGCGGCGAGTCCGAAGAGGTCTCGGCAAGCTCGGTCCAGATTGGCAACCCCATCACCGAGAAAAAGCTCATCGATGTCCTGCTGGTAGCCAGGGATAAGGGGCTCTATCGGCGTATCACCGACTGCGGTGGTGGCGGGCTTTCCTCGGCGGTGGGGGAAATGGCTGCCGAAACCGGCGTCAAAGTCTATCTGGAGAAAGTCCTGCTGAAATACTCCGGGCTTTCTTATCGGGAGATATGGCTCTCCGAGTCTCAGGAGAGGATGTTGCTGGCGGTGCCCCCGGCTTTGGCGGAGGAGCTGATTTCCCTCTTCTCAAGCGAGGATGTTGAGGCTACCGTCATCGGCGAGTTCACCAGTGATAAGCGCCTTAAACTCTTCTACCAGGATAACCTGGTGGCTGACCTTGACCTGGATTTCCTGCATCACGGGCTGCCCCAGATGGAAAGGGAGGCGGTTTGGCAGCAAGCTCAGTACCCTGAGCCTGACTTTGCCGAGCCAGCCGACCTGGGTGAGAATTTAAAGAAAATCCTGGGCTCCTGGAATGTTTGCAGCAAGGAGTGGGTCATCCGCCAGTATGACCATGAAGTCCAGGGGGGCAGCACTCTCAAGCCTCTGGTGGGCATAAATAACGATGGCCCCGGCGATGCCGCCATTATCAGGCCGGTGCTTGATTCTGATATGGGGGTTATCATCGCTTGCGGCATCAACCCCAAGTACGGGGACATTGACCCCTACTGGATGGCGGCCTCGGCGGTGGATGAGGCATTGAGGCAGGTTATCGCCGTCGGCGGCAACCTGGAAAAGGTGGCGCTACTGGACAATTTCAACTGGGGCAATCCGGAAAAGCCTGACCGCCTCGGCAGTCTGGTGCGGGCGGCTCAGGGCTGCGCCGATACCGCCCTGGCTTACGGGGCGCCTTTTATCTCGGGTAAAGACAGCCTCTACAATGAGTACGAAACGGAAAAGAAGAGTATCTGTATTCCGCCCACCCTGCTCATCTCGGCCATGGCGGTGATGGATAATGTAAACCAGGCGGTATCCATGGACGTCAAAAGAGCGGGCGACCTGATCTATATCGTGGGGACGACATATAACGAGCTTGGCGGCTCGCACTATTATACTGCTAGAGGCTTTATCGGTAACCGGGTGCCCCGGGTCGACGCCCCGAAGGGGAAGAAGCTCATGGACAATTTGAGCGCCGCCGTGGCTAAAAATTTAGTAAGGGCCTGCCACGACCTGAGCGAGGGTGGCATTGGGGTGGCGGCGGCAGAGATGGCTTTTGCCGGGGGGCTGGGAATAAAATTAGAGCTGGACAAAGTACCCCTGGGTGAAGCCATCAACCGCAATGATAATATTCTCTTCTCCGAGTCGAATACTCGCTTCCTGGTGGAGGTGTCGCCCCAGGATAAGGAGCGCTTTGAAGAGGCAATGAAAGGGATAGAATTTGCCGCCATTGGGCAGGTGACCAAGGGCAAAAGGCTTGAGGTCTACGGCCTTAAGGGAAAGAAGGTGGTTTCAGCCCCTCTGGCGGAGCTAAAGGAAGCCTGGCAGAAGCCGCTTGGCTGGTAAAAATAGAATGGCTAAGGTAATGACACTAATCTTAAGGGCGCCGGGGACAAACTGCGACCAGGAGACCGCCTTTGCCTTTGAGCAGGCGGGGGCGGTGGTAGACTCGGCGCATATAAACCAGCTCGTCCGGCGGGAGAAGCTACTCTCCGGTTACCAGATACTGGTCATACCTGGCGGTTTCACCTACGGCGATGATGTTTCCGCGGGCAAAATCCTGGCCAACGAGCTAAAGTTGAAGCTGAACGAGGATATCAAAAGGTTTATCGATGGCGGCGGGCTGATACTGGGAATATGCAATGGTTTTCAAGTTTTAGTTAAAGCCGGTATCCTGCCCCCTTTGGTTGATGGGAAGCAAAGGCTTACTCTTGCCAACAACGACTCCAACCGGTTTGAGTGCCGCTGGGTCTATCTCAGCGTCGACCAGAAAAGCCCCTGCATATTCACCAAAGGCATAAGTGTTTTGTACCTGCCGGTGGCGCACGGCGAGGGCAGGTTAATGGCGGAAGAGGAGATACTGAACAAGCTAAAGGTGGTGGTGCGTTACGCCGATGAGAAGGGCAATGTTAAAGCCACTTATCCCTATAACCCCAATGGCTCGGCGGGTAACATCGCCGGTATCTGTGACGGGTCAGGGCGCATCTTTGCCCTGATGCCCCACCCCGAGCGCTTCATCCGCTGGACTCAGCACCCCCGCTGGTCGCGGGAGACACCCAGGCAGCAAGGGGACGGCTTAGCTATTTTCCGTAACGCTGTGGACTGGGTCAAGTCGTTATGAGCTATATTTCTTCCTGGAGCGGGGGCAAGGACGGCTGCTTTGCCTGTTATCTGGCGCTTAGTCAGGGATATAAAGTATCTCATCTGGTCAATTTTATCTCCCAGGAATTCAAAAGAGTGAGCTTTCACGGGACGGAAAGCCGCCTGATTCAGCTGCAGAGCCAAGCTATCGGCATCCCTCTTTTGCAGAAGGAGACCACCCGGGATGGCTATGAGGCGGAATTTAAGGAAGCGGTGCGGAGCCTGCTCCCCGATGGCATAGAGGGGATGGTCTTTGGCGATATCTATCTAGATGAGCATAAGGAGTGGGTGGAGAGGGTCTGCGCCGACCTGGGTATTGAGGCTGCTCTGCCGCTGTGGGGCAGAAGCACTGAGGATATACTCACCGATTTTATCGACGCTGGCTTTGAAGCCCTTATCGTCAGTGCCAGAGCCGAGCTCGTTGACCAGGGCTGGCTGGGAAAGCGGGTGGATAAAAGTTTTTTGGACTATCTCAAAGCCAGGAATATTGACCTCTGCGGGGAAAACGGCGAGTACCATACCCTGGTGGTCAGCGGTCCCTTGTTTAAGCGGAGGATAGAGGTAACCGAGAGCCAGACCATTAAGCGGGACAACTACTGGTTTCTGGATACCATTAAGTATCGGCTTGCCTGATAAGCCCCGTTGTTTTAAGAACAGGGCAAAATTTGACAAAACGTTATATCGCCTGTAATATAGCATAGGCTACTTTACCGGGGCGGAGATAAGTGACCGAACTACCAAGGTTCAGGCCGAAAAAACCGGCGCAGTTCTCCCGCCACCCGCAGCCGGGTTACCGGGTAAGAGGCAGGGTGTGGCTGGAGAAGGACGGCCAGCTTTATATGGGGTGGGGGAGAGTGCTACTGCTGGAGCGCATTGATAAGCTCGGCTCAATAGCCGCCGCCGCCCGCTCCATGAAGCTGGGTTACCGCAACGCCTGGCTCTGGGTAGAATCGGCCAATCATCTGGCGCCGTCGCCCCTGGTGGAGAAGACCGCCGGTGGGGCGGGGGGAGGACATGCCCGGTTGACCAAGGCGGGACAGAAGGCGGTGGAGAGGTATAAGGAGTTACGGACCAAGTTCAATGAGTTTTTAAGGGAGGTGGCATGATTAAATAATTTTTTATCAGGCGTTGTATCTGGTGCAATATAGCCCCTAACGAATTTAACTTTAAGAAGGAGAAGAAATGGCAAAGATTAAAGAAAATATGCTTGAAGGTCGGCAGAGTATATTCTATGTTCTACTTGGTATCTTAGTCTTTGGGTCTATCTGGGGACTTTTGGAGGCTACGCTGGGTGGTTTCCTGAACCTGATTATCTTCCCTAACAAGGGTGCCATTATGGCCGGCATCGGCGTGGCTATTATGGGTTCGGCATTGGCCATCTATCGGAAGCCGAGCATGCTGCTGGGTATAGGCATCGTTGCTGCCGCGTTTAAGTGGTTCAATGCCTGGCTTTTGTTTGTACCCCTTAACGCTGTCCAGGTTGTAAACCCGGCTATGGCTATTGTTTTTGAGTCGTTGGCTTTTACTCTGGTAGCTGTATTTTTGATGAACAGAATGAGAAAGAATGCCCTGGTTGGCGTTGGCGCCGGAGCCCTGGCTGGTTTTTTGAGTGCTATCGCCTATGTCTATTTTGCGGTATACGCAACACATTCCCCCATCTTTGCCCGCCTGGGTATAGAAAGCATAGGAGAATATCTCATGGGGAGCGGC
>CAZQXA010000043.1:0-9470 GCA_964597155.1 uncultured Dehalococcoidales bacterium | reverse complement strand
TAGAATCCTGGCGTGGAGGTTGAGCCTGGCTTCAATGGCCAAGGACTCAAGGAAGTGGCGAATAAGGTCGGTGGCAAAGCCGGCCATATCATTTTCGGAGAAGGGCAGCTCCAGCACGGTATATCCCCGGCCGCTGATGTCCACCGCCACCGTAGCCAGGGCGTCATCCATGGGCACGGAAGCATCACCCATTCTGATAATGCTCCGCTTTTCCCCCAGGGCTTCCGCAAGGGCTTTCCCCAGACAAATGCCGATATCCTCCACCAGGTGGTGCTGGTCGTCCCCGCTGGCGCTAAGCTTCAGGTCAAATCTGCCGTGCTGGGCCAGCTGGGATAAGAGGTGGTCGAACATCGGGAGCCCGGTTTTAATCTCCTGTTTACCGCTGCCGTCTATATTTAGCTCCAGGCTGACGGCTGTTTCTTTGGTCTGCCGCTTGATAGCTGACTTTCTATTAGCCAATTATTTCCCTCCTATCTCTCGTAGTGCCTTAAGCAGGGCATTGGTATGCTCTGGCTTGCCCACGCTGATGCGAAGGGAGTTCCCCAGCAGGGGCAGGTCAAAGTAGCGGATTAATATCCCCCTGTTTTGCAGTGCTTTTTGAATATCGCTTGCCTTACCCTTAAGAACATGGCAGAAGATAAAGTTAGCCTGGGAGGGGAAGGGTTTTAGCCATTCAAGTTTGTTCAGCTCGCCAAATAGCCTTTCTCTTTCGGCGACTATAGCCTTTACCTTGACCATTAAATTGTCAATATCCTTTAGCGTCTCCCGCACGGCCACCCTAGCGGCTACACTGACGTTATAGGGGAGCTTTAATTTCATCAGCTGTTCGGCGATTTTAGGCGGGAAAACGCCGTAACCAATTCTTAAGCCAGCCAGCCCTGCCCATTTGCTGAAGGTCCTTAGCACCATCAGGTTCTTATACTGGCTAGTGAACTTGGTAACCGTTTCCCCGCTGAACTCAACATAGGCTTCATCAACTAATAGCGGTATTCCGGTATCGGCCAGCTCCAGTATATCCGGCTGGGGCGTGATGGTTCCCGTCGGGTTATTGGGAGTAGCCAGAACTATCATTTTAGTTGATTTGCTTATCGCCGCCTTGACGGCGCTGACGTCAACAGCAAAGGCTTCGTCTCTGGGCACATTGACCATTTTGCCGCCATATATCAGCGCCCTGAAGCGAAATATATCAAAGGTGGGTATAGCGTTTATCACTTCATCGCCGGGCTCAAGGAACAGGCGCAGCACGTTATCTATCAGTTGGTCGCTGCCATTATCAGCCACGATGCAGCTGGCGTCAACCCCGATATACCCCTGTAGTTGTTTCCTTAGCTCGGTCTGCCCGGCATCAGGATAGGTGTAAAGGTAATTACAATTACCCAGCGCCTGCGGGACACGGGGAGAACAACCGTAGGGGTTCTCATTATCGTCCAGCTTGATGATATCCTCCTCTCGCAGGCCAATCTCCCTGGCTACGCTTTCCGGAGCTTTACTGGGCACATAGCCGCCAAGGCTGGCCAGGTCTTGCCTTACCCGTCCTTCTATTCCCTCCTTAGAAGTTGCCATGGATACCTCCTCTAAAATATATTTAAATACCCCAATAAATAAAATTCCCTCCGCTTGGGAGGGTTCCTCTTTAAACTTTTTGTTCTGTTACCGTTGACTATCTAAACTTTCAATATACACCCCCCCAAGCGCATCTGCTGCGCCCGGTAAATATGAAGGCATAATACACTTGGTGAACAGTATAGGCTATCATTTTATTGTTTCCTTTGGTTTCTTGCCTGCCTCTTCCAATAGAGAAAAGACTACACCAAATTCAATGATAAAGGCAATCCCTAGACCTATGTAAGGGCCTGAAAAAATCCCTACTATAATACCTATGATAATTCCGGCAATAACGGGTATAAGACTGGCCATTTTCCTTCCTTAAATAACTTTAACTCTTGTGAATGGACTTTATCACAAGAAGTATAATTTGTCAATGTATGGTTTCTAACCGTTAAAGCCGCTTCTCCACTGCCCGGGCGTGAGCCTCCAGTCCCTCCGCCCTGGCTATAGTGGCTGCGGCTTTAGCCAGTTGCTTTAGGCTGGCTTTATCGACATCGACCAGGCTGGTAAACTTGACAAAATCGAGTATATTTAGTGGCGAGCTGAACCGGGCGGTAGCCTCGGTGGGCAAAACGTGGCTGGGCCCGGCCAGGTAATCTCCCAGGACGACGCTTGAGTTGTTGCCGATGAATATGCACCCGGCGCTGGTTATCCGCTCAATATAGGAATTAGCCCCCTTTACCATCAGGCAGAGGTGTTCCGGGGCGTAGAGGTTAGCCAGCTCTATAGCCTCATCTACACTGGCTACCACCGCTATCACCCCCCTAGTTCCAAGAGATTTAGCGGCTATGGCTTGGCGTTCCAGCCCCTTTAATTGCCTTGCTACCTCCTGATTAACCTCATTGGCTAACCGCTTGGAGGTGACAAGCAAGATGGCTGAGGCTAGGGGGTCGTGCTCAGCCTGGGCTAGAAGGTCGGCGGCACAGAAGCCCGGGTCGGCGGTCTCATCGGCGATAATTACCACCTCGGATGGGCCGGCCAGCCCATCAATGCCCACAATTCCGTATACCAGCTTCTTAGCCAGGACAACGAAGATATTGCCCGGGCCGCAAATCTTGTCCACCCTGGGGATGGACTCGGTGCCAAAGGCAAGGGCGGCAATCGCCTGAGCGCCACCGATAGAGAAAACGCGGCTAACCTTTGCCATGTCGGCGGCGACTAGCGTTGCTGGGGGGACTGCCCCGCCCTTTTGGGGTGGAGTGACCAGGATGACCTCCTTGACCCCGGCAACTCTAGCCGGGATAGCCGCCATCAGCACCGTTGATGGGTAGCTGGCGGTACCACCGGGGGCATAGATGCCGACAGACTCCAGGGGGCGTATTAGCTGCCCGAAGCCTTTTTTAGCCGCCAGGCTCCAGATAATGCCCCTTTGTTTCTGGTGAAAAGAGCCTATCCGCTCGGTGGCCAGTTTCAGGGCCGAGACCAGCTCCTTGTTTACCTGGCGGTAGGCGCTCTTTAGCTGGTTTTGGCTCACTTTCAGCGAGCTTAGCTTTATCCCGTCAATCTTCAAGGTGAGGTCAAAGAGGGCAGCGTCCCCCCGCAGGCGCACCTCATCAATTATTTGCCTTACCTTCGGCTCCAACTCACTCTGGTAAAGCTCGGCTGGGGCGTGCCGGGAAAGCGCCGCTTTGGCTGGCTTAAAGCCTTCAATGATTTTCACTTTATATTGCCTCCACTGCCTGGCTTAAGGTCTTGGTAATAGCCTTTATCCTTTTCTGCCTGATGGGGCTGGTAACCGGCTTGGTGCTAGCGATGAGGCAGGCGGTTGACTCAAAGAGGGTGTCAATAATCTTTAATTTATGCCGGGCTATAGTCCGTCCGGTCTGGCTATTCTCAATCAATAGGTCGGCGTCCTCGGGCAGAAAGGCTTCACTGGCGCCCCAGGTGGGGACCACCCGGTAGCGGCTGAGGTGGTTTTCCCGGGCATACTTATCGGCAATGTTTATATACTCCGAGGCTACTCTCAGCGGCTGTGTTTTCTCGGCGTCTTTCAGGTCGTGGACATTGGCTACCGATAGTTCCTGACTGACCACAGCCACGATTTTGACCCAGCCTACTTTCAGGTCAAGGATCTCCCGCACCGGGCTTGAGGGAAACTGGTAAAGGTGCTCACGTAACCAGTCTCGGCCGGTAATAGCCAGGTCAAAGTTGCCGTTGGCTACCTGCAGGGGCATATCCTGAGGCCTGATTACCTTAATGGTAGTGCCCTCAAGGTCGGTGACGGGACGGCGGTTGCCGGTGGCTGATGGGTAATCGTCAAGGTGAATGCCGGCTTTGTTCAGCAGTTGCCGGGTGGGCAGTTGCTGGTGCCCATCGGGCAGGGCTAGGCGGACGGCATCCCTAGCCGCTTGGGGGGGGTATTTGATTTCGGGCAATGGGGCTGCCTTTGTCGCCCTTGGCTTGGTCGGCTCCGGTATAGGTGCCTTCTCGATAGAGGACACTATTTTATCCATGTCTTTGGTCTTCCAGCTATCCCGGTTGGCGATTAAAAAGGCGCTGACATTGAGCACCCGTCTTACCGGCACCAGCCCGTAAAGAGGCAGTTCCTCGGCGGTGCCGCAGACCAGCGCCAGGTCGGCGCTTTCCGGAGGGTAGACCTCGGCTCCTCCCCAGAGGGGAAAGATGCTAAAGCGCCTCAGCCGCAGGTCGAGGGCAAAGGACTCAGCCAGGTTGGGATACTCGCTGGCGATGCGTATAGCGCCTGTCCTGGCCCGCACCGCCTCTAATGTGGATACTTCTCCATAGGGGCTGGCGGCGGCATAGAGGGTGCCATCCCCGTATTTCAGGTTTTTCACCTTCATCAGGGCACTAGAGGGGTATTTAGCCAGAAGCTCTTCAATCCAGTCCAAGCCACAAATGCCCAGGTCGTAGTTGCCGATTGCCACCTGAATTGGTATATCCTTCTCGTGAAATACTTTGGCTTTGAGTCGAGGAAGGCTTTTCGATTGAATGCGGTAGAGGCGTGTCTTCTCCTGGTAGCCATTAAGCCCCCAGCCCGCCTTTTCAAGCAGGGCGGAGGTCTGGGCTAAAAGGCGCCCCTTGGGCAGAGCTATCTTTATATTATTTATCTACCTCACCCCCTTGCCCCACCTTGTTACCGGTTGTCCTTTTCCCACCCACCCGCCCTCGGGGGCTTTGCCCCTCTTATTTATCCTTCCTTTAAGGACGGCGGAAAAAGATATAAAATTCACCCCTTTAATATTCTCAAGGCCTCATCAATGGTCTGGGCGGCAATTCTCTGCTGTTTAGCCTGGTCGGTCAAAATAAAGAGGGGTGCCTGGCTTTGGATATCTATCGTCCAGTCAAAATCAGCCGCTTGCTTAGTGCCCAGATATAATTCCGCCCTATAGCCGGCTCCGTGGAGGCGGGAAACAAGGCTGAAGCCCTCCTTGGCTGCTTGGGGGGCGGCTTTGATGAGGACGCTTTGCCCCGCAGGTTCAGCCAGAGCCTGTGGCTTTATCAGCTCCATCAGGCGGTCAAGGTAGAGGGCGGCACCGGAGGCGGGGGTATCCCTGCCCCCCATTAAGGGGATGAGGGCGTCATATCTGCCCCCACCGCCTATCTTCTCCCCGCCCTTAAAAATCTGGAAAATTATGCCGGTATAGTATTCAAAGCCCCTGACCGAAGCCAGGTCAATCTGGTAATCACAGCCCAGAGCCTCTAGGAGCTCGGCGATTTTGGTGAAGTCATTAATGTAGGGCTGGAATTCGGGCAGGTCGGCGGCGAATAGAGCCTTTAGCTGTTTGACAAACTCGGACAACTTTCCTTTGAGCTCAAGCAGGCGGGGCAGGGCTTTCCCCAGCTCCGGCTTTACTTTAGCCAGAACGGCTGTATCCCCATCCAAGATGCGGTCAAATATCCTGGTCTGCTCCTGGGGGCTTAGCTCTAGCTTGGCCAGAAGCGCCCTGATTAATCCGGCGTGTGATAATTTCAGCTCAATGCCGCTAATCTCCAGCCCTTTCAAGACTTCCAGGGCCAGCATTACCAGCTCCAGGTCAGCCGAAGGTGAGCTGGCTCCGATGAGTTCCGCCCCGCATTGCCATCTTTCCCTGGTCTTTTTGCCCGTCGCCTCAAAGATAAAGACATTGGCGATATAGAAGAGCTTGGCCAGCTCTTTTTCTTCCATGCTGTCAATGTAAAGCCTGGCGACAGGGATGGTGCCATCAGGTCTCAAGACCACCCTTTCCCCACTCCAACCATCCCAGTCAAGGAAGGAATATACCCTGCCCAGCATGGAAGGGGTGAGTGTCCCTGTTGCCGTGAAAAGGTGGAGGTACTCAAGGGTTGGTGTCCTGACCTCCCCGTACCCCCATTTGAGGCAGCAGTCTCTGAATGTGCCCTCAATGAGCCGAAAGGCAGCCATTTCCTGCGGGGATAGGTCTCTGCTCCCTTTGCACCTCTCGATTTTCATAGCTGGTAAATTTTAACACTACTATGCTGGCTATTCAACTAGAGCCATCGTTTGCAATGAAGGTATTAAGCCATATATAATTTTAGTTACCCCCTCTTAAAAGGGTTAGGCGCATTCTAATTATTGTTTCGAGGGACGCATGAGCAAGGTTATAATTAAAGCCCTTCGCCTGGTTTTCCTTATAGCTCTAGCGGCGGGATTTTTACTGCCGGTTACCGCCAGCGCCGCTACCCAGCAAGTCCATATCCTGCATGTTGAGGGCACCATTGTGCCCGTGGTTGCTGACTATATTGACCGGGGTATTACCCGGGCTGAAGACGAGAATGCCGCCGTCTGCATTATTGAGCTGGATACACCGGGAGGGCTGCTGGACTCAACGGGAGAGATAGTCCAGAGGATTATGAACGCTGATGTCCCGGTGGTGGTTTATGTTTCTCCCTTGGGTGCCTGGGCGGCTTCAGCAGGGACCTTTATCACCTTATCGGCTCATATCGCCGCCATGGCGCCGGGCACCACTATCGGTGCGGCTCACCCCGTAGCTGCTGGCGGGGAGGAGATATCAGAGGACCAGATGCAAAAGATAACCGAGTTCTCCGCAGAGTGGATGGAGACCATTGCCCAGGAGCGCGGTCGTAATATGGAAGAAGCCCGCCTGGCGGTAACCGAGAGCAAGTCCTTTAACGATGTTGAGGCTCTGGAAGCCAATCTCATCGACCTCAGGGCGGATAGCCTGGAAGACCTTATCTCCCTGATTAACGGCTGGGAGGTTACCCTAGCCAATGGGTTGGAGGTTACCATCGACACCACTGGCTATCAGACGACCGTAAATGAAATGAGCTTCGTTGAGGACTTCTTGCATGCTATCAGCGACCCCAATATCGCCTATATTTTGCTTAGTATCGGCAGCATTGGCATTATTGCCGAGATTTACAGCCCGGGAGCATTCTTCCCCGGCATTATAGGGGCTATCAGCCTGCTCCTTGCCTTCTACTCTTTAGGTGTCCTAGACGCCAATTTGGGAGGCATATTGCTTATCCTGCTTTCCTTTGGCCTGTTTATTGGCGAGGTACTTACTACCTCCTTCGGCATATTTACCATTGGGGGCGTAATTGCCCTCATTCTTGGCTCCCTTATCCTATTCCAGGGCGGCGGCCCCATGTTCCAGGTAGACCCCTGGCTGATTGCCGTGGTTTCCATTATTATTGTTGCCGTTTTTGCCTTTGTCATTAGCCGCATAGTCCGTGTCCATCGCCGCCAGGTGGCCACCGGCAGGGAAGAGCTGATAGGCAAGACCGCCGAGGTCAAGACTGCCCTGGAGCCCAAAGGGGTAGTCTTTATTGAGGGTGAACGCTGGACGGCAATATCAGAAAAGGGCCGAGTGGAAGTGGGGGAGGAAGTGACTATAACTAAGGTTAGCGGCTTAAAACTATATGTAACCAAGAAAACAAAAGGGGTAAACAAATGAGCCCGATTGCTATTGTTTTGCTCTCTATCTGTGTTGCCGGCCTTTTAGCTTTCGTTGTTCAGCGGGTGGTCAGGGTCCATCGCCGCCAGGCATCTGCCGGCAGGGAGGAGTTGGTGGGCAAGACCGCCGAGGTCAAGACTGCTCTGGAACCCAAAGGGGTAGTTTTGATTGAGGGCGAACGCTGGACGGCAATATCAGAAAAGGGCCGGGTAGAAGCGGGAGAGGAGGTGATTATAACTAAGGTCAGCGGCTTGAAACTATATGTAACCAAGAAGGAATAAAGGAGGTAAAAAAATGAACGCATATGCTATCGGTGCCATTGCTTTAGCCGCGCTCATACTTATTTCTATGTCAATCAAGGTTGCCTTTGAGTATGAGCGGGGGGTTGTTTTCCGCCTGGGGCGGCTGGTCGGAGCCAAGGGTCCGGGACTGTTTTTCATCATCCCCTTTATTGACAAGTGGATGAAGGTAGACCTGCGGGTGGTAACCTTGAATGTCGAGCCACAAGACGTAATCACCAAGGATAATGTTACCGTGAGGGTAGATGCCGTAGTCTATTTCAGGGTGGTTGACGCCGAGGCTTCGATAGTTAAGGTTTTAGACCACATCCGGGCTACCTCGCAGATATCACAGACGACACTGCGGAATGTATTGGGGCAATCTGAGCTGGATGAAATATTGATAAAAAGAGACAAACTTAATCAGATGTTACAGAAGATAATTGACGAGCAAACCGAGCCCTGGGGGGTGAAGGTGAGCACTGTGGAAATAAAGACGGTGGAACTGCCGGAAACAATGAGGCGGTCTATGGCGGCTCAGGCTGAGGCAGAAAGAGAAAGACGGGCCAAGATTATCCACGCCGACGGTGAGTTCCAGGCCTCAGAGAAGCTGGCTCAAGCCGGTAAAATTATTGCCCGGGAGCCAACTACGCTACAGCTTAGATACCTGCAAACACTGGTTGAGATAGCTTCGGAGAAAAACAGCACCATAATCTTCCCCATCCCTATAGACCTTATCAATATGTTTATGAGGAAATAGACGCCTTATCTAGAAGAAAAGAACACTAAATAGCTAAGGGGGATGTTATCTACTGGCGCAGGGTAACATCCCCGGCTACGATCTTGGTCAGGCTGCCGTCGGGCTGGCGGAGGAGCAGGCTGCCATCGCTGGCTACTGACTCGGCTATGCCCTTATAGCTAGCTTCGCCTGTACTTACCTGAACCTTTTTGCCCAGTGTTACCAGCCTGTCCCGCCACTCCTGGAAAACAGACTGCCCAGAGGGCAAAGCCAGGTATAATTTTTCTGTTTCCACCAGCAAGCACCTTATAATATCCAGCCGCAAGACATCTCTGCCAAGCTCGTGGGAGAGGCTGGTGGCCGTGGCTGAGATTTCGGGGAAATCAGAGAGCTTGAGGTTGACATTTATCCCTATGCCGATAACAGCGTAGTCAACAACGTTGCCCTTTACCGCGCTTTCAATTAAAATCCCGCACACCTTTTTCTGGTTAACCAGGACATCATTGGGCCACTTAATCTGGGCTCTTAAGCCGCTGACCTGTTCAATGCAGTGGACGGTAGCCAGGGAGGCTACCATAATAAGAGAAGGCAGGTAAGCCGGGCTGGGGTGAAGAATGATAGACAGGGCGATACTGCCCTTAGGTGATAGCCAGGCTCTCTTTATCCTCCCTCTGCCTGCGGTTTGCTCCCTAGCTAAGACAACGGTTCCTTCTCTTGCTCCCTGCCGGGCTAGAAGCTTGGCGACATCATTGGTTGAGGTCAGGCTGGGGTAGTAGATAACCTTTTGACCGATAAAGTGTGTCCCCAGATTATCAGTGATGGCGGCGGGCGATAAAATATCCTCTGTCATCTTGACATTAAATAGGTGCCAGGGCATAATGTAGCTGGCTTTCTAGGCGGGTGTAACTCAGCGGAAGAGTGCTTGCTTCCCAAGCAAGACGTCGAGGGTTCGAATCCCTTCACCCGCTC
>CAZQXA010000042.1:0-9582 GCA_964597155.1 uncultured Dehalococcoidales bacterium | reverse complement strand
TCGGCATTGACGGCATATCCATCGGCTCCAATGACCTGACCCAGCTCATCCTGGGAATTGACCGGGACAGCGAAAAGTTAGCCAGGACCTTCGACGAGCGAAATGAAGCCGTGCTCATCGCCCTGGAAAGAGCGATTAAGGTATCAAAGAGTATGGGGGTTACCTCCTCTATCTGCGGGCAGGCACCCTCAGTATACCCCGAGCTTACCGAAAAGCTGGTAGAGTGGGGCATCACCTCGGTCTCGGTAAGCCCGGATATGATTGGCACCACCAGAGAGATAATCGCCAAGGCAGAAGCCAAACTAAAGGGTCAATGATTGAGAAGCTAAATATCCGAAAGCTCGCTGAAGAAAGGGAAGAGAGCCTTTCCCCCCATGCCGCCAAAAGCAAAGACTCCCGGGGCAGGCAAAGAGTCGAAGAGCCCTGCCCGGTGCGTACCGCCTTCCAGCGTGACCGCGACCGCATCATCCACAGCAAGTCCTTCCGCCGCCTCAAGCATAAGACGCAGGTCTTCATTGCCCCCCTGGGTGACCACTATGTAACCCGGCTCACCCACACCCTGGAGGTGGCCCAAATAGCCCGCACTATTGCCCGCGCCCTCAACCTCAACGAGGACCTGACCGAAGCCATTGCCCTGGGTCACGACCTGGGCCATACCCCCTTTGGGCATGTCGGCGAGGAAGTGCTGAACGAGCTTTATCATAAGGGCTTCAGCCACAACGAGCAGAGCCTGCGCGTGGTTGACCTTCTGGAGAATGACGGCCAAGGGCTCAACCTCACCTGGGAGGTGAGAGACGGTATCCTGAATCACTCCAAGACCAGAGCCGCTCTCTGGGGAGAGGACTGGGGAAAGGCCAATACCTTTGAGGGTGAAGTGGTCAAGATTGGCGATGCCATCGCCTACATCAACCATGATATTGATGACGCCATCAGAGCCGGCATGATTACCGAAGGCAATCTGCCGCTATCAGCCATTACCAGGCTGGGTAATTCCCGCTCTCTGCGCATCAGCACCATGGTCTATGATATCATCGAGCACTCCTGGGCGGTAAGGGATAAGGATAAAGAAAACCCACTAGTAACTATGAGCCCGGAGATTCTGGAGGCAACCAACACCATGCGCAACTTCCTCTTTGAGCGGGTGTATAATATACGCTCGGCACAGGAGGAAGCAGAAAAGGCGAGAGAGATAGTCCGCTCGCTATATAACTATTTTAACCAGCATGAAGACAAGCTGCCACCAGAGTATAGTTTTTATAGCGATGAGCCAGAACGAAGGGTGGTTGACTATATCGCCGGCATGACCGACCAGTATGCCATCAGGACGGCCGAGGAACTTTCCTTAACCAAGGGCAAGGCTAAACAGCAGAGCATTAAAAAAGAGAGCCAAGGCAAAACCCGAGCAGAAATAAAATCCCCCCGTCTCTTTTGAAGAGGAAATTCTATATAGGCGCAGCCTATGAGGGCGGGCTGGGTGGGAAAAAAGACACAGATAAAAATGGGGAGGGGTTGGAGAGAGTCTGAGAGAGGCGAAGCCTCTTTTGGGCGGGTTGGGTGGGAAGCAGGACACAGGTTAGACTAATATGAGCGCTATTGACGAAGTAAAGCAGAAAACCGACATCATAGACATTATCAGCCAGCAGGTCACCCTGACCAAAGCCGGGCGCACCTTCAGAGGGCTATGCCCCTTCCACAGTGAAAAGCACCCCTCCTTCTACGTCTACCCCGAGCAGCAGAGCTGGCACTGCTTTGGCTGCAACAACGGCGGCGATGTCTTCTCCTTCATCATGAAAAAGCAGAACATGGACTTCGGCGAAGCATTGAGACAACTTGCTCAGAGGGCCGGGGTTGTCATCCCCTCAAAATTCGAACCAGGGGTGGAGAGCGAGGAGAAGCAAAAGCTATACCAGATTAACCAGGCGGCGGCTCTCTATTTCCAGAGTCTGCTCAACTCGCCGGCGGGAAAAGAGGCTAAAAGCTATCTCAGCGGAAGGGGCTTCCAAGCCAAGACCACCGCCGACTTCCAGCTGGGCTTCAGCTCCAATAGCTGGGAAGGGTTAAAGCAACACCTTATGGAGAAAGGCTACACCCAGAGCCAGCTACTATCTGCTGGCCTGATAATAGAGAAGGAAGGGGGCGAAACCCACGACCGATTTCGCAACAAGCTGATGTTCCCCATCTCCAACGCCCAGGGGCGCATTATTGGCTTTGGCGCCAGGGTGCTCGATGATTCGCTGCCCAAATATATCAACTCGCCGCAGACGCCGCTCTTTGACAAAAGCGGCAGCCTCTACGGCATAAACCTGGCTAAAGATGCTATCAGAGAGCAAGACCTGGCAGTGATTGTCGAGGGCTACATGGACGTCATCACCGCCCACCAGAATGGCTTCAGTAATGTGGTCGCCTCTATGGGGACCTCGGTCACCGAGAAACAGGTGGCTACCTTGAAGAGGATGACCCAAAACATAACCCTGGCCCTTGATGCCGATGCTGCCGGGGAGGAGGCCATGCTGCGGGGGGTTAGCTTTGAAAACACCCTGGGGGCTGAGGTCAAGGTTGCCGTCCTTCCCTTGGGGAAGGACCCCGATGATGTTATTAAAGAAGACGCCCTCATCTGGCCCAAGCTGCTGGCTCGGGCGCTGCCGGTAGTCGATTTCACCTTCAACATGGTTACCTCCGGGCTTGACCTTGCCACCGCCAAGGGCAAATCTTTAGCCAGAGACAAGCTCCTGCCCATCATTGACGAGATAAAGGACATTGTGCGCAAGGCACACTATCTGCAGAAACTGGCACGCTTAATCGAGGTCAGTGAACGAGACCTGGAAGCCGAGCTGGCCAGAATCAGGCCCAAACGCATTAAAGGCCAGATGGAAGAGCCAAAACCAGAGGCGGCAGCAAAGCTACACCCGCTCACATCAAGCCCTGTCGAGGAATACTGCCTGGCGCTGCTCCTACAGCACCCCGAGCTTAAAGGTAAGGATAAAGGGCTTTCTCCAGAACACTTCGAAAACAGCGAAAACCGCGAAATCTTTATTGCCTGGCAGCGAAGTGCTAAAATAGAATCAATAAAGGAGGCGCTTGACCCGATAGTTCACCAGCACCTTGATGCTCTAATAACCAAAAACTTGTTAAGCACTAAAATAGAGCAAAAATATGCTGAGTACACCCTTCGGCTACGGGAAGAATTTTGGCGTAGTCGGATAAGGAAAATAGGAGCGGTGTTAGCTCACGAAGCCGAATCAGGAGGCACAGCTGCCGAGCTAACCAAACTCAGGGAGCTGGATATAGAAGCCAATAGTCAATTGCGCGAGGTTTTTGCTCAACAAAACCGGAGGAGGCAAAGGGGGTGAGGCAATGAACCCGAAAGAAAACGATGACGAAAACTTAGAGGACGTAGCTGAAAAGAAAGACAACTCAGGTAAATTCTTCGCTGACTCCGATGAGGAAGAGGAAGAAGTTGAAGAAAGCAATGATTCAGGCCCGTCATGGCACGAGGTAAGGCACCTGGAGGCTGAAAAAGTAGAGGCAGCCCCAGACCTAGAGCTGGAAATGCAATCGGAGCCGGTGGAGGACCAGGAGGTAGTGGACGACCCGGTGCGCATGTACCTCCACGAAATTGGCCGGGTGCACCTTCTCACCGCCGAAGAGGAAAAAGACCTGGCCAGAAAGATGGAGGAGGGCAGACGCATCCAGGAGATTAAACGGAGCTACCTGCAAAAACACGGTAGGGACCCTTCATCCACCGAGATAATAATTACCATACTTGAGGAGTTGTCCCAGGCTTCGGCCACCATCCGTCTTCTCCAGAAGCAGTTCCATCTAACAGCCGATGCCAGCTTTCTTGAGACCATCTCCAACGCTAAACTGCGAGAAAACATCGACACTGAGATGAAGCCTCAGCTAATCCTGGCTATCGCTCACCAGGCAGATAAATTTATACCCGAAGCCGAGCAGCTGGTTATAAAGCTATCATTAAACATCAACCTTTTACCCTCAGAAGTCATCGATGCTATCGGCAAGAGAGTCTCCCCGCCTGGCCTGGGAACCCTGGTGACCAAGCCAGCTTTCATCAAGTCCATTCGGGTTTATGAGCCGCGGCTCCAGACCTACCTGGGTAATATCGAGCGCGAGGCGGACAAGGCGAAAAGCCATCTCACCGAAGCCAACCTGCGCCTGGTGGTCAGCGTGGCCAAGAAACATATCGGGCGGGGCATGTCCCTCCTCGACCTCATCCAGGAGGGGAACATCGGGCTACTCAGGGCCGTGGAAAAATTTGATTACCGCAAAGGCTATAAATTCAGCACCTACGCCACCTGGTGGATTCGCCAAGCCATTACCCGGGCTATAGCCGACCAGGCTCGCACCATCCGTATTCCCGTCCATATGGTCGAGACCATCAACAAACTGCTACGGGTAAGCCGCCGCCTGGCTCAGGAACAGGGGCGAGAGCCTACCGCCAAGGAAATCGGCAAAGAGATGGAAATATCCCCGGAAAAGGTGGGGGAGATAGTCAAGGTATCGCAACTGCCCATATCGCTGGAGTCGCCCATGGGTGAAGAGGAAGATAGCCACCTAGGAGACTTTATTGAAGACCGCAATGCCCTGCCCCCGGCTGATGCCGCCTCCAAACAGCTACTCAAGGAGCAAATAGATACCGTGCTCGCCAGCCTCAGCCCCCGCGAGCAGCGGGTGCTCCAGCTCAGGTTTGGATTAGAGGACGGGCGAAGCCGAACCCTGGAGGAGGTGGGCAAGGAGTTTAACGTAACCAGGGAGCGAATTCGCCAGATTGAAGCCAAGGCACTGCGTAAGCTGCGCCACCCCAGCCGAAGCCGGAGATTAAAGGACTACCTGGAATAACCCCACCCCCAGGTTTTTCTTCCCACACCAACCCACCCACAAAAGTTTTTTCCGGAGGGGGCTTTTTACCCCACGAAATCAAGATTTCGTGGGGGGCCCCGTATGCACCCCTCTTCAACACCCCCCAAGAAGAAATTGATAGAAGTATCACTTCTATAGGGCGGGAGGGGTGGGACAATACTCCCTACGCTAACAAGGTGGGGTGGTGGGAGGCCATATCCTCTCAAGTTAAGGAGTGGAACTCATTAGGGTGGGAGGGTGGGAAATAAAAACCTCGGCTAACAAAGTGGCGGGGCTGGGTGGGGAAAGATACTACAAGCTACCCGAACATCCCCGGTAGATTTTTGGGCAGTTTGCCGCTAACGCCCATCTTCATCAGCTTTTGCATCTGGCGGAACTGGTTAAGGAGCTGATTTACATCCTGCGGCCTCACCCCGCTCCCCCGGGCAATGCGGCGGCGACGGCTGCCATCAATGATATTGGGGTTACGCCTCTCCTCGGGGGTCATGGAGAGTATCATCGCCTCCACCTTCTTAAGCTGCTTCTCCTCCATGCCGGCAGGCAATTGCTTGGCCACCTGCGATGCCCCGGGCAGCATCTCCACCAGCTGGGCTACTGGCCCCATCTTCTGTATCTCCTCAAGCTGGGATAAAAAATCCTCCAGATTGAAGCTGGCGGTGCGCACCTTCTTCTCCAGCTCTTTTATCCGCTTCTGGTCAAAGGTCTTCTCCGCCTTCTCGATGAAGGTCAGCACATCGCCCATACCCAGGATACGCGATGCCAGCCGGTCGGGGTAAAAAGGCTCAAAGGCATCAGGTTTCTCCCCAATACCGATAAACTTAATCGGCACCCCGCTGACCCAGCGAATGGAAAGCGCCGCCCCGCCCCGGGCATCGCCGTCCATCTTGGTCAGGATAAGCCCGCTAAGGCTCAAGCGGGAATTGAACTCCTCCGCCATCCGCACCGCATCCTGCCCGGTCATGGCATCAACCACCAGCAGGACCTCATCCGGCTTCAGCTCCTTTTTGACCAAAACCAGCTCCGCCATCATTGGCTCGTCTATATGCATGCGCCCGGCAGTATCAACAATGACCCAGGTAACAGCCAGCTCCTTTGCCTTCTTCAGGGCATGAGCGCAGACGTCCCGGCTCTTTGAACTGGCTTTCTCCCGGTAAACGGGAATCTCAAACTGCTCAGCTAAGGTAGCCAATTGCTCAATACCGGCCGGGCGGCGGTTATCAGCCGCCACCAGGAGCGGCTTTTGCCCGGTGTGCTTCAGGTGAAGGGCAAGCTTGGCGGCGGTGGTGGTCTTGCCACCACCCTGCAGCCCCACCAGCATGGCTATAGAAGGCGGGCGAGACGAAGGCTCCAGCCGACTCTCCCCCCCTCCCAGTATCTTTATAAGCTCGTCACTTACGATTTTAATTACCTGCTGGGCTGGGGTCAGGCTCCCTAAAACCTCAGCGCCCAGGGAGCGCTCCCGCACCCCGTCGATAAAAGCCTTGACCACCTTGAAATTAACATCGGCTTCCAGAAGGGCTAAGCGCACCTGGCGCAGGGCGTCATCAATATCCTTTTCATTTAAGCGCCCTCGGCTGCTTAAGCGGCGGAATACGGCGCTTAACTTCTCAGTAAGAACCTCAAACATAGGTTAATTCTAAGGGGAGGAAGTATTAAGCGTCAAGCTGCCTGCCAAGCCCTCCCCTTTTTTAGCCGTTGTTTTACTTCCCACCCTAACCCACCCTATAGAGGCTAGAGCCTTTAAAACTTTCTGCCCCATTTCCCCGCTGGAGGAGAGAAAAAGGTAAATTAAAAAGTAGAGGTAGGAAAAGAGTTTAAGAGGGGCGTTAGCCCCTCTTTTTTATTTTCCTCCCCTATTATCAAGAAGCGGGAGATTAGGGGTCAAAGCCCCCTAAGGGCGGGCGGGTGGGAAGAAGGACTTAAGTGAGGGGTTGGGGGAAACTAGATAACTAATACCCTAATTTGTGCTAAAATAAACTTGAAATGATTCCCGTTAAATTAGCCATGCGCAACTTTATGCCCTACCGGGACAATGTGCCCCCGCTCTACTTTGACGGCATCCACACCGCCTGCATCTCCGGCGAGAACGGCAACGGCAAGTCAGCCTTAATTGACGCCATGACCTGGGCGCTGTGGGACAAAACGCGGGCTAAGAGCGATGACGACCTGATTCACCAGGGGCAGACGGAGATGGAGGTGGAGTTTGACTTCGCTGTGGGCGGACAAGCCTACCGCATCATCCGCAAGCACTCCAAGCCCAAGCGCCGGGGAGGCGCCGGGAAAACCTTACTCGATTTCCAGATAGCCGCGGGCGATGGCTTCAGGTCAATCTCAGGCGATAGCATAGCCCAGACCCAGCAGAAAATCATTTCTACCCTGCACATGGACTACGCCACCTTTATCAATAGCGCCTTCCTCAGGCAGGGTCACGCCGACGAATTCACCAACCAGCCGCCGACCAAACGCAAGGAGGTGCTGGGGAATATCCTGGGGCTTGCCTTCTACGAGGAGCTTGAGGAAAGGGCTAAAGAGCTGGCTAAAGAGCTGGAAACAGAAAAATCACAGCTTGACAGCACCATTCTGGATATCAGCCAGGAATTAGCCCAAAAGCCGCTCTATGAGGCTGAGCTGGCACAGGCACAGACCGGACTTGACCAGATAGAAAAAACAATGAGCGGGCAGGAGTCCCGGCTCAAGACTTTGAGGCAGGAAAAGGAAGCTCTGGAAAACAAGAAACAGCAGCTAGCCCAGCTTGAGGAGCACATAGCGAGCACTAAAAGGGAAAGTGAGCGCCGCCAGCAGGAAGTCGAGCAATACCAGGCGCGCATCAAAGAATATGAGGAGATAATAAGCCAGCGGACAACAATAGAAGAAGGCTACAGCCGACTAACCGAAGCCCGAAGGCTGAACGAGGAGCTGAACCAGAAGCTGGGGATACTGGCCAAACTAAGGGAGAGAAAGAGCCAGCTGGAGATGAATATAGAGCGGGCGCAGGCGAATCTGATTACCGAGCACAAATTAGCCCAGAGCCGAATCACCGAGCTGGAAGCCATCTCCCAGAAAATCCCCCAATATAAAACCGAGCTACAGCAGGCGGAAGCCCAACTGCACCAGCTAGCCGAACAGGAAAAAACGCTGAGCCAAAAAAGGCAGGCCAGCCAGGAGCTAAGAAGGCAGATAAACTACCTGGAGTCCAGCCAGAGCAGCTTGAAACGGGAAATAGAGGAGCTAATAGAAAAAATAAATCTCTTATCGACCCAAGCCGAGGCTAAATGCCCCCTGTGTGAAACCGAGCTAGGCGAGGACGGCCTAAAGCGAATCGAAGCTAAGTATACCGCCGATAGCGAGGAAAAGTCCGGTTCGCTGGATTCAAACCAGGCCGAGCTGGCCAGCAAGAAAACGGAGCTTGAGGCACTTGAACGCGAAATATCGCCGCTGGAAGCCAGGCTAAATCAGGATAAAGCCTCAGCGCAGGGCAAGGTCAGCAGCTTAAGCCAAGACATCAAAGAAGCCCAGGCAACCGATAGCCGCTTGAACGAGGCCAAGGAAAAACTAAACCATATTGAACAGAGCCTGGCCCAGAAGGACTTTGCCGCCGCCGAGCAGGAGGCATTAGCCCAGATTGAGGGGGAACTAGCCAAACTTGACTACGATTCGGGGCAGCATGAGCAGCTCCGAGGCCATCTTGCCGAACTGGAGCAATACGAAAGCCCCCAGCGAAAACTGGAGGAAGCCGACAGGCTTATCAGCCAGGAGAAAGAGGCACTTCATAAAGCTGAAGAGGCAAGCCAGGAGCTACGCTTGAGGCTAGAGTCAGAAAATCAAAAAGGGCAAAGCTTGAGCCGAGAGCTTGAATCACTCCCCCAGCTAACCAGCGATTTAAGCCAGGCGGAGGCTGAATACCAGGCATTAGTGGCCCAGCAGAAGCAAGCCCAGGAGCTGATGTGGAGCGTGAAGTCAAAGCTGGAGCGCTGCTCGGAGCTGGAGATAAAACAGAAGGAAAAGGAAGGGCTGCTGGGACAAGCCTCAAAAGAGGAGAAAATATATAAAGACCTGGCCCAAGCCTTCGGCAAAAAGGGGATACAGGCTCTGCTCATCGAGATGGCATTGCCTGAAATCGAGGCTGAAGCCAACCGGCTGCTGGGACGGATGACGGATAACAGAATGCACGTCAAGATTGAAACCCAGCGGGAAACCAAGAAGGGAGACGTCGTCGAGACCCTGGATATTAAAATCGCCGATGAGCTGGGAACCAGAAATTATGAGATGTTCAGCGGGGGTGAAGCCTTTCGCATCGACTTTGCTGTTCGTATTGCCCTATCCAAGCTGCTGGCCAGAAGAGCCGGGGCGCCGCTGCCCACCCTGATCATTGACGAAGGCTTCGGCACCCAGGACAGCACTGGAATAGAGAAACTAAAAGAGGCGATAAACTCCATTCAGGACGACTTTGAAAAGATACTGGTCATTACCCACATGGAGGAGCTAAGGGACGCCTTCCCCAGCCGAATTGATGTCGTTAAAACCGCCCAGGGTTCAACAATTGAGGTGAGCTAAAAATATATCTTATATCTATTCCCACCCACCACTCCACCAAGGTGTGCTTTCCCCCCCCTCCCCCCCCAAAGCGGCTGCCGGTTTTTTTCAAATTTTTTTCCCCCCCCCCGGGGGGGGGGGCAAGGGGAATGGTAAGAGGTGGAAACCTTT
>CAZQXA010000041.1:0-9596 GCA_964597155.1 uncultured Dehalococcoidales bacterium | reverse complement strand
AGCCGGGGTGGCGGAATTGGCAGACGCAGCGGACTTAAAATCCGCCGGAGTAATCCTTGTGGGTTCGAGTCCCACTCCCGGCACCATTAGAGAGTGAATATGCCCTGGCTAATAGTAGCGCTAGGTTACCTTCTGGGCGCTGTCCCCACCGCCTATATTGTCGGGCGCTTGCTCAAGGGCGTTGACATCAGGGAGATCGGGGATGGCAACATGGGCGCCGCCAACACCTTCCGCCAGCTGGGGGCTAAGGCGGGGGTAACGGTGGGGGTTATTGATGCCGCCAAAGGGGCGCTGGCTGTTTTCACCGCCCAGGCAGTCGGGCTGTCCCTGGTCTTTGTCCTGCTCACCGGAACCGCCGTCGTCATCGGTCATAACTGGCCGGTTTTTATCGGCTTTCGGGGAGGACGGGGGGAGGCAACCACCATCGGCGTGCTTCTGGTTACTATCCCTCAGCCAATGCTAATCCTGGCGGCACCAACCATAGCCGCTCAATTCATCTTCCGGGATACCACCAAATCGGCCGCTGTTCTATTTGTGCCGCTGCCTCTGGTTTGCTGGCTAACGGGCGAGTCCGGGGCACTAATTGCTTACAGCATTGCCCTGCCCTGCCTGGTGGGCTTCACCCATTTCCTGAGGACAAGGCACGTGGCTGAACCCTCAGGGACCGGCCGGGCTTAAAGGGCTCTTCCTTTTTACTATCGACCTTACCCCCTGCTCAATATCCCTGGCCGTCAGACCGTACCGCTCAAAAAGCTCAGCTGCCTTGCCCGACTTGGCATAGGTATCTTTTATGGCCACCAGTGCCATCGGCACCGGCTGGTTTTGGCTAACCACCCGAGCCACAACGCTGCCCAAGCCGCCGTGCTCCAGGTGCTCTTCGGCGGTAACGATAGCCCCGGTCTCAGCGGCCGCCTTAATTATCGCCGCCTCGTCAATGGGCTTGAGGGTGGACATATTCAGCACCCGGCAGTATATGCCTTCACGCTCCAGGTTTTGGGCAGCTTCCAGCGCTTCTTTGACCATCAAGCCGATGGCTATTATGGTGGCGTCCCAGCCCTGCCTCATGGTCACCGCCTTACCCAGCTTAAAACGGTAGTCCTCGCTAAAGACCGGCAGCACCTTGGGGCGGCACAGCCTGATGTAAAAAGGCCCGTAACTGGCCGCCGCCGCCTTTACCGCCTGGGCGGTCTCAATAGCATCGGCGGGCACGATAATGGTAAAGCCGGGCAGAGAGCCAATCAAGGCAAGATCTTCCACTGCCTGTTGCGAGAAGCCGTCCTCGCCAACGCTGATGCCACCGTGGGTGACCACCAGCTTAACATTAAGCCTGGGCTGGGCGATAGACAGGCGCATCTGGTCAAAGCAACGTCCGGCGGCAAAAATGGCAAAGGTGCTGGCGAAGGGTATCTTGCCCGAAGCCGCCAGTCCAGCAGCAATGCCCACCATATTCTGCTCGGCAATGCCGCAGTTAAAGTAACGCTCCGGGAATTTCTGGGCAAAATATCCGGTCATGGTAGAATGGGAGAGGTCAGCATCAAGGACAACAATGTCCGGGTTTCCCATGCCCAGTTCAACCAGGGTCCGGCCGTAGGTCTCTCTCACCGAAACCGCCGTCTCCACCTTTACTCCAGCTCCTTCAAGGCTATATCCAACTCAATAGCGTTGGGCGCCTTGCCGTGAAAATCGTTATTATTCTCCATAAAGCTGACCCCTTTGCCCTTTATGGTATGGGCAATGATGACCGTTGGTTTGCCTTTGACCTTTCTGGCTTCAGCAAAGGCTTGAATGAGCTCAGGCAGGTTATGGCCATCAAGCTCGATAACCTTCCAGCCGAAGGCTCGCCACTTAGCCGGGAAGGGGTCAAGGTTCATAATGTCACGAGTCCAGCCATCCAGCTGCTGACCATTTTTATCCACTATCGCCACCACGTTATCCACCTTGAAATGGGCGGCCGACATTGCCGCCTCCCAAACCTGCCCCACGTCACACTCCCCATCCCCAAGTAGGACGTATGTGCGGTAGTCCTTCTGGTTAAGCCGCCCGGCCAGAGCCATGCCAATGGCAAAGGATAACCCCTGCCCCAGGGTCCCGGCGGACATCTCCACGCCGGGGGTAAGTGTCATGTCAGTATGACCCTGCAGGCGGCTATCCATCTGCCGCAGGGTGGCTAACTCATCTACCGGGAAGTAGCCGCACTCAGCCAGAGTGGCATAGAGGGCAGGGGCGGCATGGCCCTTGCTCAGGATGAAGCGGTCCCTATCCACCCAATGAGGGTCTTGGGACTTATGTCTCAGCACCTTAAAATAAAGGGCGGTCAAAATCTCCACCGCGGAAAGGGAGCCACCGGGGTGACCGCTACCGGCTTTACCTATCATGGTGATGATGTGGCGGCGCAGCCTTTTGGCTACCGCCTCCATTTCAGCCACCGAGGCCGATAAAGAAAAAACCTCGGCGGATACACTCTCGGCCGAGGTCTGGGCACTATCCGAGATTGATGGTGAATTACCCTTTTCAGGCAGCAACATCAGCACCCCCTGTGCCAGTTTAATTATACTACAGTCATATAGGCCAGGTCTACACTTTATAGTTTGATTTTTATTCTCTTATCTGGTTTAATTAACAGGATAAAGGATAAAGATAGATGGAAGACTTGAAGTTGCAGGTCAGCAAAAGAGAGATACTGGGTAAGAAGACAAAAGCTTTGCGCCGCCAGGGCATAACCCCGGCCCACCTTTTCGGGCACGGCCTTGAGTCACTGGCGCTAGAGTGCGATACGCCCACTCTCAAGCGGACTATAGCCCGGGCGGGAATGACCCGGCTTATCACCCTTGACATTAAAGGGGATAAAGAGCCCAGGAGCGTCTTTATCCGGGAAATCCAGAGAGAGCCCCGCAGCCGGGAACTGTTCCACGTTGACTTCTACCAGGTGAGAAAGACAGAGAAGATAAGGATAGATGTGCCCATTATCCTGGTTGGTGAAGCCCCGGCGATGAAAGAAAAGGGGCGCATCCTGACTCAAAACCTGACCAGCCTGGGTGTGGAGTGCCTGCCCGATAAGCTCCCGCCCCATATCGAGGTCAATCTGAGCCCTCTGGAGGAGTTAGAGCAGGCAATCTTCGTCAGGGACATTATCCTCAGCCCCGATATCACCGTTACCACTGACCACGACCAGATGGTGGTCAAGGTCAGCGAGGCGCGCATTGAGGTGGAAGAGGTAGTACCCGAAGCGGTGGCGGCTGAAGAAGTAGTTGCCGAAGAGGCAGTAGCCGAAGAAGGCAAGGAAGCAGCGGAGAAAGCGGAAGAGAAGCCGGAAGAGTAAAGCCCCCCAAGTCCGCTTGAAGCCAGAAGGCTGGTGCTGTTATAATCGGCCTGTGATTATCGACTTTCACACCCACGTATTACCGCCCCAGATAAAGAATGACCGCAGTAAGTACATCGAGCTTGACCCCTGTTTCGCCATTCTCTACTCCGACCCCAAAGCCAAAATGGCTACCGCCGAGGAGCTCATCGCCAGCATGGATGAAGCCGGGATTGATATCTCGGTTATCCTCAATTACGGCTGGACCACCCATGAGCTGTGTGTTGAAACCAACGACTATATCATGGAATCAGTAGCCCGTTATCCCCAGAGGCTGGCCGGCTTCTGCGCCGTCCAGCCGCAATCACCCGCAGCCGCCGTAGCCGAAATCGAGCGCTGTGCTAAAGCCGGCATAAAAGGGGTTGGCGAGATGAGACCTGATATGCAGCTATTTGACCTCACCGACGAAGTAATTATGGCGCCCCTGGTGGAGGCATTAAAGAAGAACCAGCAAATTTTGCTCATCCACGCCTCGGAACCGGTGGGGCATGACTACCCGGGAAAGGGGGTCATCACCCCGGATAGGCTCTACCCCTTTATCACCGCCTTCCCCGATTTGAAGCTGGTCTGCGCCCACTGGGGGGGAGGGCTGCCCTTCTATGCCCTGATGCCCGAGGTCAAGAAGGCGATGAGCAACGTCTTCTTTGACACCGCGGCTTCACCCCTTCTCTACACCCCCCAGGTATATGAGCAGGCTATCCAGCTGGTGGGCGGGGACAAGATTCTCTTCGGTAGCGACTATCCCCTGCTGGCGCCGAGCCGGCTGCTCAAAGAGATTGAAGCCCTGGAGCTACCAAAGGAAACAAAGAGCCTTATCCTATCCGGTAATGCCCAGAGGCTGCTTGGTATCGAAGGTAAATAGCCATGGAGCAAGTCCGCTGTTTTATCGCCATTGAGCTGACCGAGGAGGTAAAAAGGGGGCTCAAAACTATTCAGGCCCAGCTAAAGTCAGGCGGGCAGTTCCCGGTAAAGTGGGCCGACCCCTACGGCATTCACCTGACACTGAAGTTCCTGGGCAACGTGGCTGAAGACAGGCTGGGCGAGATAACCGCCGCTATGGAGGAGGCAAGCCACGGAGTATCTCCCTTTCAACTGGAGGTCAAGGAATTGGGCGTTTTCCCCAACCCGAGGCGGGTTCAGGTAGCCTGGGTGGGGGTAGGTGGGGAGGTGGAAAAGCTAGGCACGCTCCAGCAGCGCCTTGAGTCCGGGCTTGAGGGGCTGGGCTTTGCCCCGGAGAACCGCAGGTTCACCCCTCATCTGACTCTAGCACGGGTTCGTGACCAGGCTTCAGCCGACGAGCGAGAGAGATTTGGCCAGCTTATCGCCGATACCGGATTTGAGGCCGGCTATTCCCTGCCGGTAGAAGCCATCAACCTGATGAGGAGCCAGCTAACCAGAGAGGGCGCTATTTATAGCCGATTAAGCTCGGTGGAGCTAAAATAAGCCCTTGCCAACCACCGCCGTATAGTGTATACTGCATAAGATTCAAACCTAATTTCGGATGGGAGGAGGACTTCATGGAAAAATTAAATTTCCCCAAATGTCAGAAGTGCAATTCGGGAGACCTGGTGCCCCTGTCTGACTTTGGCAGCCAGGGGGCAGCCATTCACTACAAAGCCTGGGTTTGCACCAATCCTGACTGCGGTTTCAACCTGAAAATCAGGAACGGTGATGTTTATATTAACGAACCCATTGTCAGCGGGGCACTCCACAACCCGCGCTCTCGTTAAAAAAGCATTAGACTATTGGTGCTGAATGTGCTTCCTCAGTTAACCAGACTCAAGGGGATAGCACTCGACCTTCTATTTCCACGCTGGTGTGTCGGCTGTGGAAAGGAGGGGGACTTTATCTGCCCTTCCTGCCTCGAGTCTTTACCCAAAATTTTACCCCCGCTCTGTCCTCATTGCGGCCAGCCCCAAGCCAGCGCCGCACTCTGCCCCAGTTGCACCAGCCGGCCGATAGAGATAGACGGCATTCGTTCCCCATTTCGCTTTGACGGGGTGATACGCCAGGCTATCCACGAGCTAAAGTATAGAAACGTAAGAGCCCTGGCCGTTCTCTTAGCCCGCCTGCTTAACGACTACCTCAGCACCAGCCCTGTTCCCGGCGAGGTCCTGGTGCCGGTGCCACTGCACCCCAAACGCTTAAGGGAGCGCGGCTACAACCAGTCCCGCCTGCTAGCTCAGGAGCTAAGTAAACTCAGCGCTTTACCGGTCTCGGGTGACTGCCTGGTAAGGCAGCGCCATACTCTCCCCCAGGCCAGAACGCCAACCGCCGACGAGCGGCGGAGCAATGTCGCCGATGCCTTTTCCTGCCGTGACCGCCGTCTAGAGAATAAGGGGGTCTTGCTTATCGACGATGTCTCCACCTCCGGAGCCACCCTTGATGCCTGTGCCCGGGCGCTAAAAGCCGCCGGCGCCGCCTCGGTATGGGGGCTGGTGCTGGCCAAGGAGATTTAAAAAAGCGTTTTTAAAAGGAGTGTTAACCGATGGAGCTAAAGATAACCGGTAAAAATGTGGAATTAACCCCCACCCTGCGCCAGTTAATTGAACAAAAGCTGGGCAAGCTCGGGCGCCACCTGTCCAATATCACCGACTACAAGGTGGAAATCGCGGCGGAAAAGACCAAGTCCCCGGAGCAGCACTTTGTCGTTCAGGTAACCCTGGATAGCAACGGCACCCTGCTCCGAGGCGTGGAGAGGGGGCAAGACCTGCTTGAGGCTATCGGCAAGGTGGCCGCGGTTATGAACCGGCAAATCGAGCACTACAAGGGGAAGCTCTATGAGAAGGGAAGGGGAAACTCGCTGGCCAGAGGTGAATTCAAAGAGGAGACAGCCCAACCACCGAGAAAGGTGGTCAAGGTCAAGCGGTTTATCGTTAAACCCATGTCGGTGGCCGAAGCCACCGACCAGATGGAGCTTCTGGGGCATGACTTCTTTCTATTCTTTAATGCCGAAAGTGAGGAGCTTAACCTGCTATACCGGCGGCAGGACGGCAACTACGGGCTGATTGAGCCTGAGCTGGGGTAAAAATCACAAGGCTAGTTTTATATTTGCCCCTATGATATAATATAAGCCAATGCGAAAAAATCTTTTCCTATTTCTGGCTCTGGCTTGCTTTCTCGGTCTTATCGTTATCTTCGTTCTTGATGGCTATATGGGTATCTATGATACCCTCTATCTAACCATTGGCGAAAGACAAGAGGTAATAGAGCCTGATTACTGGATGGACCAGTATATCGACACCCCCTTCGGATATGAAATCGATTATTACGCAAACGCCGAGTGGGGGCAGAGTGTGTTCTTCAGTTATGAAATTGATAACCGCCGCTTTGCCGCCTTCGATACTACGGTCTCCGCCTCACTGTGGCAGGAGAACGAAGAGCTCCTTAGCCTGTTTTCCCAAGAGCAATCCATAGGCTCTTTTGATAAGGCAATCATGGAATGGACGCTATCACCCGAGGACTTGGAACCGCCTATGGTTGGCACCTCCGCCCAGTATACGGTAAGAATCACCTGGGGAGATATAGTAAGAAATATAGTGGTCGACTTTTATTACCCTCAGAACGTGGAACCACCAAGGTGATAACGGGGTTAAAAAAAAGATGAGGACTTATGTTTTATATGGTTTCGGCGTTGTGCTCTGTATCGCCGGCATAGGCTATCTGGCGTCAGAGTATGTTAAATACCTTTCCGAGCCGGGAAAGCTGGGCTGCCTTATACTGTTGACGGCCATGCTCGGCTTCCTGGGGAAACACTTTGAGAGGGTAGGCTGGTAGCTGCGATGTTAATTGCTATAGCTATACTTCTATCGCTGGCTTTCATCGGCTGGATAATCTACCGCGCGGCGCGGAGGAAGATGATTAAGGCCCATCTGGTGATGTATGGGCTTTCCTCTCTGGCCGGCATATTTACTCTTGCCTTCTTCCTGACTATGGACGACATACCGAGAATAGTCAAGATACTAGTTTGCATTGTACTGGGGGCTATCTTTATATTTTTAGCCGCCTACACGCAACGGCGAAAGCAACCGGCGCGAAAGCAAGCTCGTAGGTCTTAAACCTTCCTTAAAACCAACCGCTAGTCTATGTTAACGGTAAATACCTTGGTCTCGCCTATGCCACCGCCGTCCCACGGCTGCCTATAGGTCAGGGTTATCTCGGTCTCACCCTTAGCCAGTGCATGGAAGTGGAAAATCTCAGTGCCGCCGGCACCGACCATGCCCTCCGCCCCCTCAGCCGGCTTATATTCACTCTCACCACCTACCAGCTCCAGCATGCTCTCGTCGTAGCTTGCCTGCCAGCTATAGCCGGTGGAGCCGGGGTTAGAACCGAGGGCGATATAAAAATCCTGGCCGAGGCCAATGTCTATCGCCTGCCCGGAATCGGTGTAGGTCGCAATCTCCACGCAGCCGACCAGAAAACAAATGGCCAATACCGCCGCCGCAACCAATATCAGAAGTTTTTTCACCGGAGCCTCCTCTTATTACCAGTTTCTCACTATATTATAACGGAGTAAGCGACAAAAGGTTAGCCTGCCGCCTGTCTTAGGGCAGCCAGTGAGGCGGGGGGGCAGGTGGCTTAGCCTGGTAGCCGCCTGGTTTAGCGCCCAACCGGTCTCTGATTTTTATGTTTAGGAAATCTTCCTCGTACTTCTCAATCAGCCCTTCGCTGGCGAAGCTATAGTAGCTATTATCGCCGATGATGATATGGTCAAGCACCCCAATCTGCATAATGTTGCCGGCGAAGACCAGGTCTCGGGTTATATCCTTGTCCTGCCGGCTGGGCTGGGGGTCGCCGGAGGTATGGTTGTGGACAAAAATTAGCGAGGTGGCATTATGCCTGATGGCTTCCCTCATGATTTCCCGGGGATAAACGGAGCTAGCGTTAACCGTCCCCTCAAAAAGGTCGGCGATGTCAATAATCTGGTTCTGGCCACTTAAGTAAATAACCCGGAAGACCTCTTTCTTGAGGTCTCGCATGGAGTGATAGAGATAATCAAAAATCTCTCTGGCCGATTTATAGACCGGCTTATCCACAATTCCCTGTTTGAGAAACTCTTCGGCTACCTCCCAGACCAGCTTGATGCCGAAGGCGCTATGAGCGCCAATGCCTTTTATCTGCTGCAGCTCCTGGGGAGAGGCCGAGAGCGCCCCCCTCAGCGTCTTGAACCGCCTGAGGACTTCTTTAGCCTGCTGCTTACAGTCCTTGCGGGGCGAGCCCAGGGTCAACAGCAGCTCAATGATTTCATAGTCATGGAAGCCGCTAAGCCCCGACTTGATAAACCTTTCCCTTAGTCTTTTTCTATGACCTGGTGCTATTTCCTTCTTGGCCATCAACCACCTCCTCGTCGGCTGGTTGCAGGCTGTCCAGGATTGCCTTAGCCCGCTTGCTATAACCATGAGCCACCATTATCCGGCAGGGGAAAGCGGAAACTCCCATGAACGATGCGGCATCCCCGGGGTTGACCATAGCCGGAATGCCATGCTGAAGCAGGATATCCTTCCATATCTCAGCGGCCAGCTGGTCAGGGGCTGCGGTCAGCAGCTGCCACTTCTTGGCTTTAGCCATTGGGCTCCACCTTTAGCCCCTCCTCCCCCACCAGCTCCACCAGGCGCTGGCGGAGCTCGGGGCAGTAGTTGATGTATATATTGGACAACTTAAGGTTAACCACCTTCTCCCCATTGCTGACAGAAAGTTTCACCTCATCATCGCCGGGAAAGCCCCTCAAGGTATCAACCAGCTTATTAAGACTGGCGATATCGCCTTCGGCATCGGGGGTCTGATTGATGATTATCATCAGTCGCTGGCTTTTCACCTGTCCGGTAGAAGCTGGCGTTTCCTCGGCGGCCACTGGCTCTTCCTGGAGGGCTGCCTCCGGCTGGTAGCGGCGCACATTCTCACAGCTTAGCTGCACCTGGTCATCCCTAAGCCTCACCTTGCCCTCGACCAGAAGTATATCCCCTTCCTGCCAGAGTTCCCTGGTGCCGGCATAGACATCGGGCCAGACCATCACCTCCACCCTGCCGTCAAGGTCTTCCAGGGCGATGCTGGCAAAGGGGCGGCGGTCTCTGGTGAAAGATTGGCGAACCGAAGCTACCATTCCCGCCACGACAATGGTCTGCCCCACCAGCTCGGCATCAACGTGGCCGCAGAGGATGGTATCCTCCGCCGCCACCCTGCTGGCAAAGGCGGCGAAGGGATGCTCCGAGAGGTATACCCCCATCAGCTCCCTCTCCCA
>CAZQXA010000040.1:0-9773 GCA_964597155.1 uncultured Dehalococcoidales bacterium | reverse complement strand
GAGTTTCATAAAATTCTGGTGCCGGTAACCGGCACCGAGGCTGATGACGAGGCAACGAGGCTAGCCTGCCGGCTGGCCAAGAAGAATAAGGGCAAAATCTGGGCGGTCTATGTCATGACCATCAAACGTTCTCTGCCCCTGGACGCCGAGATTGAACCTGAAGTCAGAAAGGCGGAGGACGTACTAGACCATATAGCCGGCGTGGCTGAGGAAGAAGACTACGAAGTAGAGACCGACCTGCTTCAAGCCCGTGAAGCGGGGCCGACCATTGTTGAGGAAGCCGTAGAAAGAGAGGCTGACCTAATCCTGATGGGTGTTATCTACAAGAGACGCTTCGGACAGTTTAACCTGGGTAGCGTGGTGCCTTATGTGCTGCAAAATGCCCCCTGCCAGGTTATACTGTATCATCAATATACTGCTAAGTGAGCTTTAATACTATGAAAGTGATAATTATGGGCTGTGGCCGGGTGGGGTCTAGACTGGCGGGGCTTTTGGACATTGAAGGCCACAGTGTTACCATTCTGGACCTCGATGACTATAGCTTCCGGCGGCTGCCACCCGAGTTCGGGGGCACGGCGCTGGTGGGCAACGGCACTGATGAAGAATCACTCAAGAAAGCGGGTATAGAGGAAGCCGATGCCTTTGTCGCCCTAACCCAGGGGGATAACCGCAATATCATGGCGGCTCAAATCGCCAAGCATATCTTCAAGGTGCCCCGGGTGCTCTGCCGCACCTATGACCCCCTGCGCCGGGAGCTATTTGCCTCCCTGGGAATAGAAGCCTTCAGTCCGACCACCATCTTTGCCCAGATGCTGAAGGAAAAACTGGAAGCGGGGGAGGAGGCTAAATAATGTACATCATTGTTATCGGCGGGGGCAAGGTAGGTTATTACCTGGCCCGAGCCCTCTTGGATGAAGGACACGAGACACTGGTTGTGGAAAAGGACGCCGCCAGAACTGAATTTATCCGTAACGAACTGGGCAGCGTTTGCCTCCGCGGCGATGGCTGTGAGGTGACTACCCTGTCTGAAGTAGGCACGGGCCGAGCCGACATGTTCATTGCCGTGACCGGTGATGATGAAGATAACCTGGTTGCCTGCCAGATAGCCAAACACAAATTTAATGTGCCCCGGACCATAGCCCGCATTAATAACCCAAAGAACCAGGCCATCTTCAAAAAACTGGGGATTGATGTTACCGTAAGCAGCACCAACATCATCCTGGAAAACATAGAGGAAGAGGTGCCAACCCACCCCGTAACGCACTTACTGGATATCAAAGATGAAGGCCTGGAGATTGTAGAGATAAAAATCCCGCCCCACTCAACGGCAATAGATAAAGCATTGGGCAAGCTTCGGCTGCCCAAAGGGAGCATCCTTTCGCTAATTATTCGTAAGCGGGAGAAGCCCTTTATCCCCACCCCCAGCACCATCATTAAAGCCGAAGACCAAATCATAGCCATCACCACACCAGAGTCGGAAGAGGCCTTAAGGACCGCCCTCAGAGGTTCTTAAAAAGCGCTTAAAGCGTAGCCGATATACGGCTGCCTTTTTATGCTAAACTGACTTTAAGTCAGTTTTGAGGAGGGCCCTCGAATGACTACAGCTAAGCTTAGCCGATTCTGGACAATAGTTATTGTTTTACTGATAACGGTTATTGTTATCGGGGCGGTGGTAGTCTGGCTAAAGTATAGCCCAGACCAGACAATAGAGATTTCCCTGCCAACGAGTCCCCAGTTAAGTGGCGAAGTTTATATCGGGGGTGCGGTAAATAGCCCCGGTTTCTACCCCTTGGAAGCCGGCCTGAGCCTGGAAGCCCTGATTTTAGCCGCCGGCGGCACCACCGATGACGCCGACCTCAGCCAATTTGAAATCTATATCCCCACGATAGGCGAAGTGGAGCAACCGCAAAAAATCGACCTCAACCGGGCTGAAGCCTGGCTGCTGGAAGCCCTGCCCGGCATCGGCCCCAGCCGGGCCCAGGCTATCATTGACTACCGCCAGGAAAACGGGGGCTTTACCAGCATCACCGAGCTTGCCGAGGTTGAGGGAATAGGAACGGCTACCTACGAGCAGATTAAAGACCTGGTTACCGTAGCCGACTAAACTTCAAGGAAAGTATAGTGGCCCTTATATACTTAAGCGGCGCCTGGGTGGCTGGTATCTTCTTGGGGTCAAAATTTGCCCCGCACCCGGCTCTAATTCTTATCGGGCTTATTCCCCTCCCCCTCCTCTTTTTCTTCTCCCACCGTCGCAAGGTAATAATCCTATCCGCCGTATGCCTTATCGCCTTCTTCGGCGGCGCTTTCTGCTATCAGGCAAGCCTGCCTCCTCAAGACCAAAGCCACCTCCAGTTCTACAACAGCCAGGAAGTTGAAATCAGGGGCATGGTCAGTGGCGCCCCCGAGGTCAGGGACGAGGTAACTCATATCCGCCTATCAGCCAGCGCCATAAAAATAGGTGATGAGTGGCAGGAATTATCGGGCGATGCCCTGCTCTTTGTCCCTCGATACCCCGCCTATGAATACGGCGATGTCCTCCTGGTAAGGGGGAGGCCGGAGACGCCAACCCAGCTTGATGACTTTGATTACCAGGGCTATCTAGCCCATCAGGGAATATACTCCACCATGTCCTACCCCGAGGTAGAAATTCTGGAAACAGGCCAAGGGTTTAAGCCGCTGGCGTGGCTCTACTCGCTCCGAGATAGCCTGTCCCAGACCCTGGCTGAGGTTCTGCCCGAGCCGCAGGCATCGCTTGCCCAGGGCATTGTCCTCGGCATCAGGTATAATATTCCCCAATCAATCAAAGACGATTTTGTTCAAACCGGTACCACTCACATCCTGGCGATATCCGGCGCCAACCTCACTATCGTGGCCGGCATGTTAGTCAGCATTGGTATCTGGCTCTTCGGCAAAAGGCGTTTCCTCTATATCTGGCTGGCGCTGGGCATAATCTGGCTTTATGTTTTAATCACCGGTGCCCAAGCGCCGGTAATCAGGGGGGCAATTATGGCAAGCTTATTCCTCGCCGCTGAGCTTCTGGGCCGGCAGCGCACCGCCATAACCTCGCTTGCCCTGGCGGCGGCGGTAATGGTGGCATTTAACCCCCAAGTCCTGTGGGACGCCTCCTTCCAGTTGAGCTTTCTTTCTATGGCTGGCTTAATCTTTATCGCCCCACCCATCTCAAGCCTGGGAAGGAAAGCGGTCAAGGCGGTTATCGGCGAGGAGGGGATAATGGCATCGCTAGCCAATATTACCACCGATAGCTTCAGCGTGACCCTGGCGGCCACCATAGCCATCTGGCCGCTCATTGCCTATTACTTCGGCATCGTTTCCCTGGTCGCTCCTCTAGCCACCCTCCTCGCCCTGCCGGCACTGCCCGGCATAATTATTCTCGGGGCTCTGTCGGGGTTCATCGGGCTGGCTTTCCTGCCCCTAGCCCAGGTTATAGGCTGGATTGCCTGGCTTTTCACCTCGTATATGCTGCTGATAGTAAGCGGCTTTGCCTCTCTCCCCCTAGCCTCGGTTGAGGTCGGCCCGGTTGGCACCGTCCTGATAGCGGTATATTATGCAGCCCTGGCTTTTGTCGTCTGGTTTGTCAGCCGGAAGAGAACGAGCGAGGGGGTACCACGAGCCAAAGCCTGGCTGAAGTCAGGGGTAAGTAAAGCTGCCGAATTCGTTTCCCGATGGCCCAAGAGATGGGTGATACCGCCCCTGCTAATATTAGCCGTTCTGGCATCGGTAGCCGCGGCTGCCATGCCCGATGACGAGCTTCATGTAAGCTTCCTCAATGTTGGCCAGGGCGATGCCATCCTGATTTGGAAGGGAAACCAGCAGGTCTTGATTGACGGTGGGCCCAGCCCCCAGACACTCGCCCAGGAGCTGGGCGAAAGTATGCCCTTCTGGGATAGAACCATAGAACTGGTGATACTAACCCACCCCCACTCCGACCACCTCGCCGGACTGGTGGAGGTCTTAGAGAGATACCAGGTGGAGAGGGTGCTCTATCCCGATCTGGCTGACTCATCGCCTCTATACCAGGAATGGCTGGAGCTAATTTCCGAAAAGGATATCCAATACACCCTGGCACAAGCCGGACAGCAGATTGACCTGGGTGACGGGGTAATGATAGAGGTGCTCAACCCGCCAAGACCGCTTTTAGTCGGCACCGAGTCCGATTTAGATAACAACAGCCTGGTACTGCACTTAAGCCTGGGCAGGGTTAGTTTTCTGCTTACCGCCGATATAAGCTGGGAGATTGAGTTTAGGCTAATTGGCCAGCAAGCCAACCTGGCCAGCACCGTGCTCAAGGTCGCCCACCACGGCTCATCTACCTCCACCACCCTGGAATTTCTGGCGGCGGTTAACCCCCAGGTGGCGGTTATCTCGGTGGGGGAAAACCCCTTCGGCCACCCCAACGATGAGGTTTTGGCTAGGCTGGAGGAGAAGCTGGGCGCCGAGAATATATACCTCACCGCCGAGCGGGGAACAATAGAATTTATCACCGATGGCCAAAGGCTGTGGCTGGTGGAAGAATAAAAAAAGTAATCTAGCCCCAAAAACCAGCGCTAAAATTTCTGGCATATAGTAATTCTTGACATCTCGTGATAGAATATGGCAAAGGACTAGAAAAACAACTATAGAGAGGTGAAAACTATGTCAAAGCGAAAACATGCCTACCTTTTTGTCACTATCAGTCTTGTTTTGCTCTTCAGCCTGAGTCTGATGTGGCTTGGCGGCTGCCCCTTCTTCGGCCAGAAGTATACCCTTACCACCACTGTCAGCCCGGCGGGAGGCGGTTTTGTCTCTCCCTCAGGCGGCGATTATGACTCCGGGGTAATGGTAACGCTGACGGCTACCCCCGCCAGCGGTTACACCTTCGACTACTGGAGTGGTAGCGTCGCCGGCACCAACTCCACCGTCATTCTTACCATGGACGCCGATAAGAGCGTCATCGCCTACTTTGAAGCCGCTCCCGAGGAGTATACCCTCACCACCAGTGTCAGCCCATCGGGAGCCGGATCTGTCTCCCCCTCAGGCGGCCAGTATGACGATGGGACGGTGGTAACGCTGACGGCTACCCCAGCCAGCGGTTACGCCTTCGACTACTGGGGTGGTAGCGCCTCCGGCAGCAACCCCACCACCTCCATTACCATGAACTCGGATGAGAGCGTCACCGCCTACTTTGTAAGCTCCATAACGGTCTTGTTCTCCGATGACTTCAGCTGGGATACCGGCCTCTGGGACGTTTACTCTGATGCCAATGGTGAGGTTTTCTTCCAAAACGGCCAGCTTCACCTACTGAACTACACCACGGCTCCCGGTAACACCTACTCCTATGCTTACCAGTGGTTCGATGATTTCGTTCTGTCAGTGGAGACCGAGCTTGTTTCCGGCACCGATGATAACTGGCATATAGTGGACGTTCGAGACCAAATCAATTCTTGGTACAGTTTCCAAATTAGCGCTGATGGTTACTATCAGATAGCGAAGATGGTTAGTGGAACCTATACCAGCCTTACCAGCGGCACCTCATCATACATCAATCAGGGGTGGAACGTCACTAACCTCATCACTATTGAGTGCATAGGTAACTACCTGAGCCTTTGGGTTAACGGGTATCTATTAGACGATGTTATTGATAACTCCCTTAGTTCTGGTGATATCAGCCTGGGAGTTAGCTCCCTTGCCGGCTCATACAGTGAGATTACCTTTGATAACATAGTGGTTATTGCGCCCTAGGCAAAAGTTAATATAAAAAAGAAAATGGTGGCTAGAGGGGTGGAGCTTATGCTCCGCTAGCCACCATTTTTTATTAACCAGCCTAACCTTTTCTCTCCCCCTGCGTTATATTAAAGTAGAATAGGGACGACGAAGAGGAGGGCTTTATTATGAAAAGGATACTCATTGGGCTGATGCTGGTGGCATTAGTGCTGGTGCCGGTTGCCTGCGGGGTGGCAGAGGATATGGAGGAGGGTGGAATATTGCCCCCGGGGGTGGTGACGGCACCCGGCGAAGGAGGGGATGGGGAATACAGGAATGATACCATAACCACCACCGAGGAGCGGATGATAGTCCGCACCGGCGAGATGGAGCTGGTGGTGACGGAGGTAAGCCAGGCATCAGAGGAGATAGCCCAGCTGGCGGTAGCTCTGGGCGGCTATGTGGTATCTTCCTACCTTTGGGGGGAGGAAGAGGATATGAGGGGCCAGATTTCTTTCCGGGTGCCTGATGACAAGTTTGAAACGGCGCTGGCTCAACTGAGGGAGCTGGCGGTAAGGATAGAATCGGAGCAGACCTATAGCCAGGACGTAACCGAGGAGTATATTGACCTCCAGTCAAGGCTCCGGAACGCCGAAGCCACCGAGCAGCAATACCTCACCCTGCTGGAACAAGCCGTAGATGTAGATGACATCCTTAGAATCTATGAAAGCCTTTCCCAAATACGCGGCGAGATAGAGATAATAAAGGGGCAAATTCAATATCTGGAGCGAACCACCTCAACAAGCTTAATCTCGGTATCCCTGAAGCCAGAGGTTACAGTTAAGCCGCTGGTTCGCCTCGGCTGGAGCGCGCTGGAAGTGCTAAAAGCGGCCGCTCGAGGACTGGTCGTTGTCGGGCAGGTGCTGGCTACTATAGGTATCTGGCTATTAATCTTCCTCCCCGTCTGGGGAACCATACTGGGCATCATCCTATGGCGCTACTTCAAGCGGAAGAAGAAGGCTAAAAAATAAGATAGAGGACTGGGGCCTTCAAGCGGGCTTAAGCCGCCTGATAGCCTCTTCCCGGCTTAAGCCGCTAATAGCCAGGAGCTTATTCCTTGAGGTATGACCCTTTATAATGGCAAGTCGGCTTTTGTCCACCCCTAAAAGCCGACTTAAGAAAGAGATTAATTCTCTATTAGCCTCGCCCTTGATTGGGGCGGCGGCTACCTTTAGCCGCAATACGCCGCGAGCTAATCCAACCACCTCATTTCTGGCGGCATTGGGGTAAACCCGCAGTGAAATTCTAGCCTCTCTCCCCGAAACAGACACCATAACCTTCTATTTAACCAGACTGGCTAGTTTACTCGCTGCGACCACGCCTACCAACAGCAAGGGCGATAGTGGCTAAAAAGAGAAGGGCTGTTATCCAGAACCAAAATTCATAGAAAGTAAGACTGGCCGGGAGATCCTCTAGAAACCCCACCTCAAAGTAAGTGAGAATGCCCATCACCATACAAAGGAAAGCAATAACACCAGCCAACACTGCCATGATAGAACCTCCTTGGTAAATAGTGCCCCTAATGGCGACTTTACTCCTTGCGGCTCACGCCAAGGGCAATAGTGGCCACAAAGAGAATGCCCGATATCCCCAGCCAGAACATCACGCCAAGCCCTTCCCTAAACGGCTCAATCACCTCGGAAGCAGTGAGGATGCCCATAATGGCGCACAGTGAGGCAAGGACAATCAGAATACCGCTCAGCACTCCCATGATAGCACCTCCTAAAGGTAAATAGTGCCCCTAATGGCCTAGTTAAATAAACCTCGCTTTATTTTAGCCTATAGTTACTATATAATTTAAAATAGATTATCAAGTTAATTGATTAGAGGTAATGATAACATGAAGCTAACCAAAAATCTATACTTTTTCCCGGAAAAGGGAATGATGGACTCCAATACCTATGTGATTAAGGATACCACCAGCATTATCATTGACCCCGGGCTTACCCAGTTCCTGCCCGAGCTGCTCAAGGATTTGAGCCGGGACGGCATTGAGCCCGAAGATATAGACATCATCACCAACACCCACCTCCACGGCGACCACTGCTGGTCTAATGAAGCCTTCAAGAAGGCCTCGGGGGCTAAAATTATCCTTCACCCCCAACAAAAAGATTCCTGGGATAAGACCGTCAACCAAACAGCCCGATTCTTCGGCCTCCCCGCCGTTGAGTTCACCCCGGATAGCTTTTTTGATAACAACAGGCTGAACAGCGGAGAGATGGAAATCGAGCTTATCCCCTCCCCGGGGCACTCCCCCGATAGCATCTGCTTTTACTGCCCGAGCCAGAAAGTCCTTATTTGCGGCGATGTCATCTTCAATCAAAACACGGGGCGGGTCGACCTGCCCGGCGGCAGTGCCAGCCAGCTTAAGCAGTCTATAGAGAGGCTATCACAGCTAGACGTTGAGTACCTGCTCCCCGGGCACATGGACATCGTGGTCGGCAGGGAAAAGGTGAAGAAAAACTTTGATTTCATCAAGCAGTATGTCCTCGGCTACCTCTAGAAGGAAAGGCTAACAATGGCAGAGTCTTTTGAAGTGGGGCCAATCAGGCCGCCCAGCGAGGCTAACTCCCTGCTCATCCGGGTAACCAGAAACTGCTCCTGGAACCGGTGCCAGTTCTGCCATATCTACAAGGGGAAAAAATTTGAGCTGAGGTCGGTGGAGGAGATAAAGCAGGAGATATTAACCGTCAAGGCGATACAGGATAAGCTAAAGAAAATCTCCAGTGAAGCCGGCTACGGGGACAATGTGGAGCAGGTGGCGGCGGCTATCCTCAATAGCCCGCCCAATGAAATCTATTTTAATGTCGCCCTCTGGCTCTACCACGGCGGCACCAGCGCCTTCCTCCAGGACGCCAATACCCTGATTATGAGGACGCCTGAGCTGGTTGAGGTGCTGAAGTTCTTAAAGCAGACCCTGCCCACCATCACCCGGGTGACCAGCTACGGCCGCTCCAAGACGGCGGCTAAAAAGAAGCTGGAGGAGCTTATAGCGCTGCGCGAGGCGGGGCTTTCCCGTCTGCATATCGGGCTGGAATCGGGCTACGACCCCCTGCTTAAATACATGGACAAGGGAGTTACCGCCGCCGACCACATAGCCGGCGGCAAAAAGATAGTGGAATCGGGCATCTCGCTGTCCGAATATGTCCTCCTCGGGCTGGGAGGGAAAGCGATGTGGCGGGAGCACGCCACCGAAACCGGCCAAGTACTAACCGAAATAGACCCCGACTTTATCCGGGTTAGAACCCTGACCATCAAGGAGGGGATGCCCTTATACGATGAAGTGAAAAATGGCAAATTCGTTCGGGCAACAGACGAGGAAATTATCGCCGAGGAAAAACTGCTCATCGAGAACCTCAACTGCCACTCATACTTCGTCAGCGACCATATCACCAACCTGCTCCAGGAGATTGAAGGCAAGCTGCCCGAAGATAAGAAGAGGATGCTTGACATTATCGGCCGTTTCCAATCATTATCAGCGGAAGAGAGGCACAACTTCAGGGTGGGCAGAAGGGTCGGCATATATGAGCGGCTGGATGACATGGCTGATTTGCGCAAACATAATGTCGCCGAGCAGGCCATAAAGAAACTCAGCGACAACGGCGACCAGGTAGACGAAGAGACAATATTCAGCTTGATGGAAAGGTTCATATGAGCCTGGAGCAAGAGATTGGCGCCCTGCTTCGCCAGAAGGGACTGACCCTGGGGGTGGTGGAATCAGCCACCGGGGGGTTAGTATCCCACAGAATAACCAATGTCCCCGGTAGCTCAGACTACTATAAGGGCTCGGTTACCGCCTATAGCAACGAGGTCAAGAGCCGGGTGGTGGGAGTGGGCGAGGCTACCCTCAAGCGATACGGCGCGGTGAGCCCTCAGGTAGCCGAAGAGATGGCAGGGGGCGGCAGAAAAGTATTAGCCGCCGATATCTGCCTGGCTGATACCGGCATTGCCGGACCCACCGGGGCGACCCCGGGAAAACCGGTTGGGCTTTTCTATATCGGGCTAGCACACGG
>CAZQXA010000039.1:0-9876 GCA_964597155.1 uncultured Dehalococcoidales bacterium | reverse complement strand
GAATGCCGACGCGTCGCATGCGAGACGGTCGCTGTGCCTGGGCGTGTTAAATCTCGGGGAATCCGGTAATCTCGGAGACGCTTTTCACCGGCACCTTGGCTTCAGCTAGAGCCTTTTTGGTGCCGCCGGTGGAGAAGATTTCAAAGCCGAGCTTAACCAAGCCCTTGGCAAAGTCGGTTACGCCGGTCTTGTCAGAGACACTGATAATGGCTCGCATAAATACTCCTCCTACTCAATGACTACCCTCGCCCCCTTCTGCTTCACTACTTCGCCGACAACTTTAGATTCAGGCAGTGCCTTGGTCAAACGGCTAACATTATCGGTTGAGCAAATTATAACCATGCCGATGCCCATATTAAAGACGTGGTACATCTCGTCCCGGGCAACATTGCCCCGCTTTTGAATGAGATTAAAGATAGGGGGCACTGCCCATGACTTACTATCAAACCTGGCGGCCAGACCCTTGGCTAAAACGCGGGGCACATTATCAATCAAGCCGCCGCCGGTGATATGAGCTGATCCCTTAATATGCGGCAGCAACGGCTTTAGCTGCTTAAGATAACAGCGGTGGGGCTCCAGAAGCTCCTCGCCCAGGGTGCGGCCTAACTCAGGGTAGTATTTATTCAACGCTGACGCCGTCTCGCCAAAAATTTTTCTCACCAGAGAATAGCCGTTGGTGTGAAGCCCGCTTGAGGGCAGGCTGATTATAGTATCGCCAACCGCTATCTTCTTGCCCTGGATGAGCTTATTTTTCTCCACCACGCCGATGATAAAGCCCACCAGGTCATAGTCATCCCCGGCATATAACCCCGGCATCTCCGCCGTCTCGCCGCCGATAAGGGCGCAGCCAGCGTCACGGCAGGCAGAAGCCAGCCCCTTAACAATGGCTGCCACCTTCTCCGGCTTTAGTCTGCCCATAGCAATATAGTCCAGGAAGAAAAGCGGCTCAGCGCCGCAGGTGAGTATGTCGTTGACGCAGTGACTCACGATGTCAATACCAACGCCTTCGTGCTTGCCCAGAGCCGAAGCGAGCTTGAGCTTGGTGCCCACTCCGTCAACGCTGGAGACCAGGACCGGCTCCCTATAACCCTTAAACTGGTAAAGCCCGCCAAAAAAGCCCACGCCGGAAAGAACCCGGGGCCCATAGGTTGGGCGGGCGTGTTCTTTTATCAGCTCCTTGGCTTTAGCCGCCAGGGCAACATCGACACCAGCGGTGGCATAGCTCTCTTTAATCAGAGCACCTCCCCCCAATTAAAATCGGCTACTATAAATAGAGGCTAACCCCTTTTCCTTCGACCAGCAACCGCCAGAGGTGCCACGGCGAGCCACAGGGTAATGGTCACCAGCATCGCCAGGGGATAGCTGATACTGTCCAGCCCGATTTTGGGCGCAATCACCCCCCAGAGAAGCATTAAGAAGAAAGAGCTCAAAAAGAAGCCGGGAATAGCTGCCAGTATAGAAAAATAACCCATGATATCAAACCTCCTTGAGGTGAATACTGGATAGTTACCGCTATTAATAATGGATTCAAGTCTTGGTGTCAAGCAGGATAGCCTAAAAGCTCACCGCTTCTTTATGCCAGAGGGGCTATATTTATCAGTGGCTGCGGTCTCCAGTGCCAGCTTGTCCATCTCAATCTGCACCGGTATCGGGTAGTCGCCGGTGAAGCAAGCCAGGCAAAAGATATCCTTGGGAAGAGCTACCGCCTTAATAAGCCCGTCAATGCTCAAATAGCCCAGCGAGTCAGCGCCGATAAAATCTCTGACCTCAGGTATAGTTTTTTGGGCGGCAATCAGCTCCCAGCGGGTAGCCATATCAACACCGAAGAAGCAGGGGTAACGGATAGGCGGGGCACAGATACGCATGTGCACCTCTTTAGCCCCCGCCCTCCTCAGCAGCTTGATCACTTTAGGGGTAGTGGTGCCCCGAACGATGCTATCGTCAACTACCACCACTCGCTGGCCATCCAGCATCTGGGGCAGGGGGTTGAACTTCAGCTTAACGCCGAGGTCCCTAATGCGCTGGTCAGGCTCGATAAAGGTGCGGCCAACATAGCGGTTCTTGAGCAGCCCTTCGCACAGGGGTATACCTGAATACTGGGCATAGCCAATGCCGGCGGCAGTAGCCGAATCAGGCACACCCATAACCATGTCGGCAGCCACCTTGTGTTCCTCTGCCAGCCCGGCGCCCATAGCCTGCCGCGCCGGGTAAAGCAGCCGACCGTTAATCACCGAATCAGGGCGGGCAAAGTAGATATACTCAAAGATACATAGCGCCCTTCTATCCACCTTCTCCTGGTAACTCTTAAGACCATTATCGTTGATAGTAACTATCTCGCCAGGCTCAATCTCCCTTAAGAATTGGGCGCCGATATGGTCCAGGGCGCAGCTCTCCGAGGCGATAGCCCAACCGCCATCAATCGTCCCCAGGCACAACGGGCGGACACCAAGCGGGCCACGAACTCCATACAAACTGCGGTTGGTTAGTAGAGTTAGAGAATACGCCCCCTGGAGCCGATGCATGGCATACCGTATCTTGTCTACCCAGTCCTTAGACGGCGAAGAGAGGATGAGGTTAGCGATAACCTCGGTATCAGTGGAGGTATTGAAGGTATAGCCTTGGTCGGAGAGCTCCTGGTATAGGTGCTCGGCGTTAACGATATTCCCGTTGTGGGCGATGGCAATGGCGTTTGAACCCTTACCGACAACAATGGGCTGTGCATTGGTTATGCGGCTGGAGCCCCTGGTTGAGTAGCGGTTATGACCGATGGCAATATTACCGCCGAGCTGGCTTAGGGAATCCTCATCAAATACCTGAGAGACCAGCCCCATCCGGGCATAAACCTGGAGCTTTTTGCCGTCGCTGGTGGCAATACCGGCGCTCTCTTGACCGCGGTGCTGGAGGGCAAACAAAGCAAAAAAGGTAAGTCTAGCTACATCTTCGCCCGGGGCATAAACGCCAAAAACGCCGCAACTTTCCTGCAAGCTACTTACCTCTTTAATTTAATTATAAAGCAACTGCCATATAGAGGTCAATTTTTCGCCCGACGAAGGGAGAAAAAAATATGCAAGGCTAACAAAACCAGAAAGGAAATCCACAGACCAGGCGCAGTATGAATCTTGTGCGCCAGATTCTTGGTAAGCAGGCCAAACGACAGCCGCTCAACGATTCCGTACTCGGTAATGCCCAAACCAGTTATGAGAAGGACTACCGCCAAAGCAAGTAATAACCAGTGTATTATCCTTTTGCTTAAGCGCTGCCAACTCATATTAATCAATCAAAGAAGCTCTCATCCAGGTCGCCGGTATCGGAGTATCCCCGGCTCTCCCAATAGCCCTGGTAGTCCTCATCATTAGACAGCTCAATCTCGGTTATCCACTTTACCCACTTATAGCCCCACTTGCTCTCGGCAACAAGGGCAAAGGGGAAGCCCCTCTCTGGAGGCAGGGGTACTCCATTCATCATGTAAGCCATCATAATATTGTTATCCCTGATGTAATCAAGGGGAAGGGAAGAGGTATAGCCGTCATAGGCATGGAATATGACCACACTGGCATCGGGCAGTGGGCCTGCCTCAGCCAGCAGGTCACTGACCAGCACACCCTCCCACAGAATATTGACGCTCCACCCCTCCACACAGTACAGCGTAACCACCTTCTCATAGCTCTGGTAAGCGCCAAGAACTTCTTGGTAGGCATAGCTCTGGGGATTCTCTACCAGACCGGTAATTTGAAGCTGATAATCGTCTATATCTACGTACTGCGGGCCTTTTATGGAGTTTTCCCTGAAGTCATCTATTGAGGAAAGATACTCACCCTCATATTCCCTTATCTCCACCGGTGGCAGTCCGGTTGTGCCGCCATTCTGACAACCGCCGATAGCAACCAAAGCTAACAGAATAGCCGCCAGAACCAGGCCAATCTTTCTCTTCATCATCACACCTCCAGCCCAAAGCTCTAATAATCCTCTACTAATAATTTTAACAGAAACAGGGGACAACCTGCCACTCAAGAGGGGGTGCTTAAGAATGGCTAAAAACGGGGATGGGCAAGGGACTCAAGCCACTCCAGAACCACAGCCATCGCCCTCTCATCCTGCCGCAGCCGGTGCCCGGCTCCCTCAATAATAACCAGCTTTTTGGGCTCGCCAGCCCGGGCATACAGCCTGCGGGCATGACTTACCTCAACGGTCTCATCACGGCTGCCGTGCACCAGCAACAAAGGGCGGGGAGAAATCCCGGCTATATAGTCAATGGGGCGAACCACCTCAAAGCCGCCGAGCCACTCCTCGATGGAAGAGGGGAAACCATCATCCCTGATGACGCCGATGCCGCGAAAATGCTCGATAAGGGACTGCGGCTCATCAACCGTGGTAAAGAAGGTGAACTCCGCCGGGCAGGCGCAGATAGCCACCGCCGATAGCCTCCTATCCTGCGAGGCTAAATATACCGAAACCGCCGCCCCGCCACTGAAACCGAGCAGGTAAAGACGATTCTTGTCCACCTCGGATAGAGCGCTCAAGTAATCAATCGCCGCCTTCAGGTCTCTGCTCCAGCCCAGAATATCCAGGTTGCCGCCGCTTTTCCCCGCCCCCCTGAAGTTAAAAATCAACGCGGCAAAGCCGTGGCGGCAGAGCTGCTCCGCCAGCAGGGGATAGCCCCTGTCGCTGGGGTCGGGAACTCTAGCCGGGATGCCGTGACAGACACAAACAGTAGGATAGGGCACACCAGCGCTAGGCAGATAAAGCTCGCCAACAATATTCAAGCCGTCAACTTCCAGAGCCACCGGTCTGGTCTGCATTATGTAAACCTCAAGAGAACAAAAAACTCCCTGTTCCCGGAAGCGCCCAGAATGGGCGAAGCCACCAATCCCCCCAGCCTGAAGCCGCGGTCTAGCGCCCAGGCGATAAACCGTCCCAGAACCCGGGCATGCACTATCGGCTGCTTGACGATGCCCCTCTTCCCCACCTCGCCCCGCCTGGCTTCAAACTGCGGTTTGAGTAGCACCAGCAAATAGCCTTCACCTTCAAGTAGGCGGGCTACCGAAGGTATCACCTTCTCCACCGAGATAAAGGACAGGTCAAGGGTAGCCAGGTCTATCTTTTCCGGCAGAAAGACAGGGTAGCGGGCATTCACCCGCTCCATGACCACCACCCGCTTGTCCTGCCTCAGACGATAGTCCAGCTGCCCGTAGCCCACATCTATGGCATAGACCCGGCTTGCCCCCCTCTTAAGCAGGCAATCGGTAAAGCCGCCGGTTGAGGCGCCGATGTCAGCCGCCACTTTAGAAGAGACATCAAGACGAAAATAGTCAAGGGCATAGTCAAGCTTGATGCCACCGCGGCTGACAAAAGGGGGCGGCTTTAATATGGTAATTGCCGCCTCGCTAGCCACCAGAGTCCCCGGCTTGATAGCGGCTTTGCCCTCAACCACCACCTCCCCAGCCATGATTAAAGCCTGAGCCTTAGCCCGGCTCTCCACCAGACCCCTCTCTACCAGTAAGCTATCAATTCTGCGCTTGGTCACCGCTGGTTATGATAGCAACCTCAAGGCTCGAAAGCAAGAAACTGCCCGCTGGTGACTGTTTATTATTCTATCCCCCCACCCCCCATCGTTTATTTTCCCATACCCACCCACCCCTTAGGCTTGGCTCACCAGCCCCTATAGGGCGGGTTTGGGTGGGAAGAAAAACCAAAATTAAAAACGGGGGAGGGGGCAAAGCCCTTGTGTTATCCTCACCCCAGTGGTAAAATTCCGCCAAATGAAGTTCCTTAAGGGCTTGGTGCTGTTTATCCTAGGCTCTCTCCTTTCCCTGTCGCTGATACTCTTTGGCGTCTCGCTCACCATAAACCAGACCGCCCTCAACCCCGACTTTGTCACCTCTCAGGTGGAAAGCCTTGATCTACCCACGCTGGCAGAAGAAATACTCAGTGAAGAAATCCCGCCGTCGTCGGACGAAATGTTCCAGTTAGTAGTTGAGGCAGCAAGGGTTACTATTACCGACCAGGAAGACTGGATAAAGCAACAGGCAGCTATCGCTATAGAAACCTTCTATGATTACCTTGAAGGCAGGAGCCAAAACCTAAGCTTGGAAATCCCGCTGGATGAGGTAATGGAGAGCCTCCGAGACAACCTTTGGCAGGCAGTGCAGGCAAATCCCCCGGATGAGCTTGAGGGGTTACCCCCAGACTTGATGGAACAGGAATTCAACCAATTCTGGGACGAGTTCTCCCAGGAGATACCATCAACGCTGGAGATTGATGAAACCCTGCTTGAGGCTGAGGTCAGGGAAAACATTGACCTAGCCAGGGAAATTATCGGCTATGTCAATATCGCCTTCCAGGGCTTGATTGCCCTCTGCCTGGTGCTTATCCTGTTAATTATCCTGGTACACCATCAGGTAAAAGGCAGCACCCGGCACCTCGGTATAACCTTCCTGACCTGCGGCATCTTCAGCCTTGCCGGTGTCATCATTGCCCGGTGGCTAGGGGGCACACAGCTTGCCCAGGTTGATTTGCCCGCCGCTTACCTCCAGACATGGCTACCACAGCTTATTAAAGATGCCCTGAACCCCTTAATGATTTACGACATTGCGCTTATAGTCGCCGGGGTAATTCTGCTCATCGTCTCTTTTACCTACCGGCGGCGAGATGAGTATTCATATTAACCAGCCGCTAGTTTGCGCACGATGAGCTTAAGCCCCTCCTGCCCCACCACAATAACCTCCTCACCGCTATCAATGCTGCCGCCGGCTGACCCGGCCTGCCAGAGCTCACCATTGATTCTGACCATGCCCTCTGGCTCTAACCGTCTGGCTACCATGCCCTTGCTGCCGACCATATCCACCAGACCGGCTACCGGCTTTCTCCTCAGGGCCCGGCTACCCAGGAGGTAGGTAAAAACAGCATAAGCCGCCCAGGCTACCATCAGGACGATAAGAACCGCCAGCGGCAGGTGAACGCCCAGCTTGGGCAAGCCCCAGAGGATAATGGCGGCTATAGCTGCCTCCTCCAGCAGGGTGGAAACTATGGCTATTATGAGCCGGGTAGACATCTTACTTGCTTATTATAGCAGGATTTTGGGAGAATATTTAAAAAAGACTTTCTATTGCGCTGATGGGGTAAGTGGGTTAGAATACCAGTTATATTAAGGAGGGATAAGATGGCAAAGAAACAAAAACAAACTATTACTCTGAGTGGAAAGGCATCACTAGTCGTAGGCGTAGCAGTTGGCTTATTGCTGCTAATTATCGCTGTTGCCACCGAAATAGAAGGCGTGGCCTATGCAGGACTTTTCGTACTGCCACTTACGCTTTTCTGTGGAGGACTATTATTAACTAAGGAAAACACTCCCCTAAGAGTCACCTTGCTTGTATTTAGTGGCCTTCTCCTGCTGAGTGTTGCTTCGGCAGCTTTGACGGGTGTAACTATCTTCGAAATGTTTTAAATAATTCAAACAGGAAGACAACAGGCGGGGGAAAGCTATCTCTATTGCCCATATTTAAATGTGGGTGCTATAATGGGCACACGATGAAACTAAGCCGTGAAGAAGTATTGCATATCGCCCGCCTTGCCCGGCTGGGCTTAACCGAAGATGAGGTTGACAGGTTACGGGAGCAATTGTCCCATATCCTGGAGAGCTTTGAGGCTTTGCAGAAGGTAGACACCACCGATGTCCCGCCTACCGCCCAAGCCATTCCTCTCCAGAATGTGACCTCAGACGATAAAATCGCTGATTCCCTGCCCCCCGACCAGATTCTAGCCAACGCCCCCAGAAAGGAAGGGGAATACTTCAGGGTAAAGGCAGTGCTGGAATGATGCCGCAACTATCCATCCACGAGGCGCATGAATTACTCAAGGCCAGGAAGCTGTCCTCGGTGGAGCTGACCAAAGCCTGCCTGGAGCGCTCTAAAGAGTTAGAGCCGAGGCTTAAAGCCCTGGTTACCATTACCGAGGAGCTGGCATTGAGCCAGGCTGGTAAAGCTGACCAGCGTATTAGTAAGGGTGATAGCCATCCCCTCACTGGCGTCCCGGTGGTAATCAAGGACGTCATCTGCACCAAGGGAGTGCGGACTACCTGCTCGTCAAGGATGCTGGAAAACTTTATTCCCCCCTATAACGCCACCGTGGTCGAGAGATTAAATGCCTGTGGCGCGGTGATTATGGGCAAAGCCAATATGGATGAATTCGCCATGGGTTCCTCCACCGAGCATTCGGCCTTCTTCCCCACCCATAACCCCTGGGACTTGGGCTGCGTCCCCGGCGGCTCAAGCGGAGGCTCGGCGGTGGCGGTGGCTGCCGATGAGACCATCTATGCCCTGGGCTCGGATACCGGGGGCAGTATACGCCAGCCGGCTGGATTTTGCAGCGTTGTCGGCTTAAAGCCAACCTACGGTCGGGTGAGCCGCTATGGTCTGGTCGCCTTTGCCAGCTCCCTCGACCAGATAGGTCCTCTGACCAAGGACGTCACCGACTGCGCTATAGTGCTGAATGCCATCGCCGGCTACGATAATAGAGACTCAACCTCGGTGCCGGAGCCTACCCCCGATTATACCCAAGCTTTGAGCACCGAGCTTAAAGGGCTTACCCTCGGTGTGCCCAGGGAATACTTTGTCGAGGGGATGCAAGCCGAGGTGAAAACAGCCCTGCAAGCCGCCATCAAAAGGCTGGAGGAATTGGGGGCTAAGATAGATTGGGAGGTATCACTGCCCAGCACCCCCTACGCCCTGCCCGTCTACTATATCATCGCCCCTTCGGAGGCTTCGGCTAACCTGGCCCGCTATGACGGGGTGAAGTACGGCTTCTCTTATACCGATACCGACAGCATGTGGGAGGCCATGGAAAAGACAAGGCAATTCGGCTTTGGCGACGAGGTCAAGCGGCGCATTATGCTGGGAACCTACGCCCTCTCCGCCGGTTACTATGACGCCTACTACCTCAAGGCGCAGAAGGTGCGCACCCTGATAAGGCGGGAGTTCGACCAAGCTTTTACCAAATATGATGCCCTAGTCACCCCCACCTCGCCCACCGTCCCCTTCAGGATTGGGGAGAAGCTGGATGACCCGCTCCAGATGTACTTAAGCGATGTCTGCACCCTGCCCATAAACATTGCCGGTCTGCCGGCGATATCTATCCCCGCCGGCTTTGATAACGGGCTGCCCATAGGCATGCAGCTCATTGGCAAGCCTTTTGGCGAGGAGGCTATCTTGAAGGTTGCCTATGCCTACGAGCAGGCGACGGAGTGGCACAAGATGAGGGCGGGGATTTAGGGGGGAATAGAAATGATTAAGGAGAACCCATGGGAGAGTCGTTTCTTGATTCTCGCTATAGTTTTTATCGTAGTTGGCATAGGTACTATGTTTGTTCCGCTCCTTGTTGCAAAAGTGGAACTACAAGTGGGATTTCTCGGAACTGCTGCTGGGATAACCTCAATAGGCGTTGGATTTTTAGGGGCATGGATAGCTCAGAAATCAGATACCAAAATGAAAGCTATAGCCAACTCAGAATTTGATGAGAAGGGAGCCATGATACAAAAATATGAGGCATATTTCAATAGCAATTTTGATGAAGCCGAATTTAACCGCTTCAGGTGGGATTTAGAGGCTATGGCTCATGTAGCCAAATGGGCAGATAAAGATAAACGATTAAAAATCAGTCAGTCTGCGGATAAAATTGTCATGGCTGTAAATGGTAAAGCTACCGATGGTGATTTAGAACGAATTAGGAGCCTAAGCTTACAAATAAGAGGATAAGGAGTCCAAGAGGGGGCGAAGCCCCCTCTTAAATAAACTCTTCCCCTTTGGAAAAGGGGGATTTAGCTAAACAAGGAGAGCAAAAATGGAAATCAACTGTCTGGTCTGCGGCAGAACTATTGAGATA